>JAEWJH010000087.1 GCA_023386635.1 Pseudomonadota bacterium | reverse complement strand
TGGCGAAATCGAGCACGATGGCTTTCTCGACCACCGCACCCGCTTTGGTGCCGGTGTCGATGCCACCATGGCCGGGGTCGATGACAATCAGCGGCCGTGGATCGCCGGCGCTGCGGATGGTCGCCGGCGGAGGCTCTGCACGGCGCTGTTCGGCGCGCTGCCGGTTGGCCATGGCGAGGTCGCGCATGAAACTGTCCCGGTCGGTGGCGGCAAGATCGAGCACCATCCGCGCCGGCAGGCCGTCGGCGGCGGGCAGCACGAACGCCTTCTCCACCCGCACCGGGCCCTTGGTATCGATCACCACGCGCGCGCCGCCCTGCATGATGAGGCCGTAGCGGAAGGCCTTGATCAGCCCCCGGCCGGTTTCCCCGGACTTGGCCGGCAGGCGGAAGGCGACCTGCGGCAGGTCGACGATGACGCGGTATGGCGATGCCAGGGTGAAGACGGACAGGTCGACCTTGTCGGTCAGGTCGAAAATCAGGCGAGTCTGCCGATCGTCGCCGGCGAGTCGGACGTCGGTCGCGGCCGGGACATTGGCATTGGCGGCGACATCGGCCGCGTGGGCCGGTTCCGGGGTGGAAATGGGCAAAATTAGCAGGCTCAGGGCGCCAATCAGCGCCCCAGCGGCCAAAATCGGGATTTTGCGCACGCGATGAGCCACGAATCCGCCCCCTGCTGCGCCGTCATATCGCATTAGAGCCTTGGCTGGTTAACGGAACTTGACCGGATTGCTTGGTTCTGCAGTTGGTGTGGCCCTGCCGCTACGGTCGCGCTCGACCATTGCTATTGGGGGGGCTTGGCCGTATGTAGGGATTGCTGACGGTTTGACTGTTCCGGTGGTACCGCGTTCGGGCTTTCCGGCTTTTTCCCGGGACCGCGCCCTCCTCGAATGAGGCGGCGGGATTCCCCGGGTTCGCGGCCGAGGCCCCTTGTAAGGACACTGGATTGACGCTGGTCACGATGCCATGGGCTTCGCCCTTGGTCGTTCAAGACCATCCCGCGTCGAGAATCGTGAGCGACAACCGCGGTATCGCCCTTTATGGCGCGGTGCCGGACGCGCTGAAGGTCGCAAATTCATGCTGCAATGCTCATTGCCAGCATTTTTCTCCGCCCAAAACGGTCGACAAGACGGTTTCGTGCCGCTCCGCGCGTCGGTTTCGCCGCGCCTTGCCGCGTTTCCGCCTGCACCGGCCGGTCAGCGCAAAGCGCTTCCCTTCCACACCCATCGGACCGCCCGCCCCCGCCGCGCTCACGCGCGCGCACGCCGGGCGTTCCCAGTGAGACTTTATGATGCCCAACAAGATGCTGGTCGATGCGACCCATCCGGAAGAAACCCGGGTCGTTGTTCTCCGCGGTAACCGGGTCGAAGAATTCGATTACGAGTCCGCCAACCGCAAACAACTTCGCGGCAATATCTATCTCGCCAAAGTGACGCGCGTTGAGCCGTCGCTGCAGGCCGCCTTCGTCGAATATGGCGGTAACCGCCACGGCTTCCTGGCGTTCTCGGAAATCCACCCCGACTATTACCAGATCCCGACCGCCGACCGGCAGGCGCTGCTGGAAGACGAAGCGCGCGCGCACCGTGACGAGGAAGACGAGCACGAGCGCAAGTCGAACCGCCGCCGTGGCCGCAATCGCGACCGGGGCGCGCGCCGCCGTGGCGATTCGACCCGCCGCAGCGAACCGGTCGCCGACAACGCCGCCGGTCCTGTCGGTGGTGACGAGGCCGCCTTCGTCGCCGAGGCGACGCAGGATACCGGTGTCACAAACGACTTCACCTCCGAGGTCGCGATCGAGACCAACCAGTCGTCTGCCCCCGCGTTCGAAGACACGACAGATGCTGCCGACTATCCGGCGGAAGCCGCGCCGGTCGGCGAACAGCCCACGGCCGATCGGTCTGAGAACAACGCCGGTGACGTTCCGGCCGGCGACACGATTTCGGAAACCGGTTCACACGAAGTCGCAGCCGACACCGCCGAGGATGCCGGCGAGATGGCTCGCGAGGACGCCGGTCACGATGAGGCTGGCGAAGACGATCACGACGATGAAGACGAAGAAGAGCACGTCGAAGTGGTTGGCGGCGCCGATGCGATGGAAGAAGCCGCCGCGCCGCGCGTGCGTCACCGTCGCCGCGAATACAAGATCCAGGAAGTGATCAAGCGCCGGCAGGTGATGCTGGTGCAGGTCGTCAAGGAAGAGCGCGGCACCAAGGGCGCGGCGCTGACCACCTATCTCTCGCTGGCCGGCCGCTATTCGGTGCTCATGCCGAACACCGCGCGTGGCGGCGGCATCAGCCGCAAGATCACCAGCGCCGAAGACCGTCGCCGCATGAAGGAGATGGTCGAGGAACTGCAGGTGCCGGAAGGCATGGGCATCATCCTGCGCACAGCCGGACAGAATCGCACCAAGACCGAGATCAAGCGCGACTTCGAATATCTGCTGCGCGTATGGGAACAGGTCCGCGACCTGACGCTCAACTCGACCGCGCCAACCCTCGTCTACGAGGAAGGCTCGCTGACCAAGCGGTCGATCCGCGATCTCTACAACAAGGACATCGACGAGGTGATCGTCGCGGGCGAACGCGGCTATCGCGACGCCAAGGACTTCATGCGCATGCTCATGCCGAGCCATGCCAGGAACGTGAAGCTCTACCGCGACAGCCAGCCGATCTTCACCCGCTACGGCATCGAGAGCCAGCTCGACGCGATGTTCTCGCCGACCGTGCAGCTCAAGTCCGGCGGCTACATCGTCATCAACCAGACCGAAGCGCTGGTGGCGATCGACGTGAACTCCGGCCGCGCCACGCGCGAGCATCACATCGAGGACACCGCCACCAAGACCAATCTCGAAGCGGCGGATGAAGTCGCGCGCCAGCTCCGGCTGCGCGACCTTGCCGGCCTGATCGTCATCGACTTCATCGACATGGACGAAGGTCGCAACAACCGCACCGTCGAGCGGCGGATGAAAGAGGCGCTCAAGCACGACCGCGCCCGCATCCAGGTCGGCCGCATCTCGCATTTCGGCCTTCTGGAAATGTCTCGGCAGCGCATCCGCACCTCGGTGCTGGAGAGTTCGACCGAGAAGTGCCCGTATTGCGGCGGCTCCGGCCATGTCCGTTCGGTCTCGTCGGTGTGCCTGCAATTGCTGCGCGCGCTCGAGGAGCAGTTGATCAAGGGCGCGACCCACAATCTCGTGGTGCGCACCCGGCCCGAAGTCGCGCTCTACGCGCTCAACCACAAGCGCGGACATCTGCGCGCGCTGGAAGATCGCTTCGAGATCGCCATCGTCGTCAACGCCGATCAGGATTTCGTCGGCCAGATGTCGTTCGAGATCACCCGCGGCGATCAGGTGCATTCGGTCGAGGATGCCAAGGCGATTGCCGCGCGCACCGAACCGCTGCCGCCGATGATCGACGAGGAGGACGTCGCGCTCGACGCCGAATATGCCGACGCTGAGGCCGAGGCGATTGCCGAGGACGAAGCCGACGTGCGCTCCGATGACGTCGGTGACGATATCGGCGAGCAGGACGGCGACGAAGCCCGCGCCGACGATCAGCAGGATGGCGGTCGCCGCCGCCGGCGCCGGCGTGGACGCCGCGGCCGGGGCAATGACCGTGAGGATGGCGCTCCCCGCTCCGCCCATGAATCCGAGGGACAGGCCGATGCGGTGATGGCCGGCGACGAGGCCGGTTCCGCTGACAACGAGGACGACAGCGAGGCCGCCGCAAACGGTCAGCAGAACGGCGAGCGCGACGGTCAGCGTCGCCGCCGGCGCGGACGCCGTGGCGGCCGCCGCAACCGCGAGCGTCGCGACGGTCTTCCCTCCGCCGAAGGACAGCAGATCGATCCGTCGATGCCGGCGCAGCCGGATTTCCTGTCGGCACCGCTGCCGCCGCCCACCGACCAGCCGGTGCACGAACCGGCGCCGCAGGTAACGCACGAGCCGGTCGCAGCCGCGGAAGCGACGGCGCCATCCGTTCCCGCCGCTGTTGCCGCCGAACCGGCACCGGCTGCCAAGGAGACTGCGAAGCCGCGTCGGCGCTCGACCATTCGCGAGCCCGCGCCGGTCTCGAACGGCACCGCTGCGGCAGCGCAACCGGTTACCCCGGCGGCTATCCCGTCGCCGGCACCGGAGCCCGCCCCTGCGGCCGAGGCACCGTCCGAGGATGGGGCGCCGGCCAAGCGCGGCTGGTGGGGACGCCGACTGCTCGGCAACTGATCCGCCGCAGTCCGTTATCTGCTGGCGTTTTCGAGCGAAGTGGATACCGGTTCGCGTTAAGAAAACGCGACACATCAAAAACCTGGAGCCTTTCACTGTGAAGCGGTGAAAGGCTCTAACGACGAAGGAACGGGAGCGTGCTCCCGACGGGATTCGCATGAAATCGAATTGGGTCGAGCGCGACGCGCAGGACACCATCGCCCGCTACACCGACGCCGGCGTTCATCCCGATCTCGCCGCGCGCGTTTACACGACACGGCTCCTTGGCCGCGATCCGAAACTCGTTCTGCACGGCGGCGGCAACACCTCCGTCAAAACGCGGATGAAGGATCTGCTCGGCGAAGAGACCGAGGTGCTGTGCGTCAAGGGTTCCGGCTGGGACATGGCGACCATCGAGCCCGCCGGTCTCCCCGCCGTGCGGCTGCAGGCGCTGCGCAAGCTGCGCGCACGCGACACGCTCTCCGACGAGGACATGGTGCGCGTGCAGCGCGCCAACCTCATCGACCCGATGGCGCCGAACCCATCGGTCGAGACGCTGCTGCATGCGTTCGTGCCGCATCGCTACGTCGACCACACCCATTCGACCGCGGTGCTGAGCCTGATCGACCAGCCGAACGGCGACGATCTCGCCCGCGAGGTCTACGGCAACCGCATGGGCATCGTGCCCTACATCATGCCGGGCTTCGCGCTGGCGAAGAAAGCCGCCGAAGTGTTCGAGACCAATCCCGAATACGAAGGCCTTGTGCTCGCCAAGCACGGCATCTTCACCTTCGGCAACGACGCGCGCGAAGCTTACGAGAAGATGATCGAGATGGTGACGCGCGCCGAGGAACGGCTCGGTCAGCGCCGCAAGTCTGTCTTTGCCACGGCGCAACTGCCGCAGCGGATCGCATCGCGCGCTGCCGTCGCGCCGATCCTGCGCGGCGCGGTCGCACTGAAAGATGACAACAACGAAGGCGCGTGGCGGCGGCTGGTGTTCGATTTCCGCAGCAACGACGCGATCCTGAATTTCGTCAACGGCGCCGACGTTGCACGCTACAGCCAGGCAGGCGTCATCACGCCGGACCACACCATACGCACCAAGGACTGGCCGATGGTGGTCGCCGCCCCGGCTGACGGCAAACTCGATGAGGTTCGCAAGAACGCACAGGCCGCGGCGCGGGCCTTCATCGACAAATATGTCGCCTATTTCGAGCGTCACAACGCGCGCTTCGATGGCGGAAAGAAGATGCTCGATCCGGCGCCGCGCGTGATCCTGGTGCCGGGCCTCGGTCTGTTCGGTCTCGGCCGCAGCAAGAAGGATGCGCGCATCGCCGCCGATCTCGCCGAAGCGGCGGTCGAAGGCATCACCGACGCGGAGGCGATCGGCCGGTTCGAGTCGATCTCCGAAGCCGACATGTTCGATTGCGAATACTGGTCGCTGGAGCAAGCCAAGCTCGGCTCGGCCAAAGAGCCGCCGCTCGCCGGTCAGGTGGCCGTCGTCACCGGCGCCGCCGGCGCGATCGGTTTCGCCACGGCGAAAGCCTTTGCAGCAGCAGGCGCCGAAGTCGCCCTGCTCGACCTCGATGCGGACAAGGCGAAGGAAAGAGCCAAACAGATCGGCGGCGGTGCCATCGGCGTTCGTTGCGACGTCACCGATCCGCTATCGGTGCAGGATGCATTCGCTGCAGTGGTCGAAGCCTTCGGTGGCGTCGATATCCTCGTCTCCAATGCCGGCGCGGCGTGGCAGGGCCGCATCGGCGAGGTCGACGAAGCGACGCTGCGTCAGAGCTTCGAACTCAATTTCTATGGTCATCAGCGTGTCGCGCAGGCGGCGACGAAGATCATGCTGGCGCAAGGCACCGGTGGCTGCCTGCTGTTCAACGTGTCGAAGCAAGCGGTCAATCCCGGTCCGAATTTCGGTCCCTACGGATTGCCGAAAGCGGCCACTCTGTTCCTCGTGCGCCAATACGCGCTCGACTACGGCGCCGAGGGCATCCGCGCCAATGCGATCAACGCCGACCGCATCCGCTCGGGCCTGCTCACCGACGACTTCATCGCCGAGCGGTCGAAGGCGCGTGGCGTTACCGAGAAAGATTATATGAGCGGCAACCTGCTCGGCCGCGAAGTCACCGCCGACGACGTGGCGCAGGCGTTCCTCGCGCAGGCGCTGGCGCTCAAGACCACCGCCGACGTCACCACCGTCGACGGCGGCAATATTGCCGCGGCGATGCGTTAAGCTGTTTTACGACAGCTACGTCTTGCCGCGCGGGAACGCCAGTGCGGTGCGCGCTTTACACCGACATTCCCTTGTCGCCTATTTCGCGTACCGCGTCCCGGGCCGCCATCCCTGACAACCGGGAGCAAGCAGCGCTAGTCTTTCGCCACCAAGCCAGACAGCGAGCGGAGGAAGACATGGCCTACACGCCCACGTGCGTCCACCTCGTCGGCAGCATCGGCCTCGACAGCGTCGATGACGTGTTCAGGACCGTCGGCCGCACGCTCGGCCGCCGAGTCGCCCGCGTGCCGGACGGTGAGCAAGGCCCTCGCCGGCTGTGGATCAGCTTCCAATATCCATTCCTTCTCGCCAATCCCTTCCTGCGTCCCGATCCCGGCGGCGCGGCGCGCAAGAATTCCGGCTTCCGCCTGTTGACGCTGGCCGAAGGCGTGAAGCCGTCCGAGGTGCGGTTCGGCGAACTCGGTTATGCGCGCGACGCGCGCGCGTCCTATCTCGATTTCGTCGCGGCGCGCGAGCGCGGCGACCTGCCGAAGAATGTGCGTTTCCAGGTGTGCCTGCCGACACCGATGGCGGTGATCCGCGGCTTCTGCACCGGCGAACACATCGACGCGATCGAAGCGGCTTACGAGAAGGCGATGCTGCGCGAGGTCGAGACCATCTGCCGGGCGATCCCGCATCAGGATCTCTGCATCCAGTGGGACGTCTGTTACGAGATGATCGGCTATGACGGCCAGCCGCAGGACTTCTTCCCGCCGATCACGGTGACGCCGCAGCAGATGGTCGCCCCGCTCGGCCGCCTCTCCGCCGCCGTGCCGGCCGACGTCGAACTGGGCATCCATCTCTGCTACGGCGACTTCGGCGCCAAGCACGCGATCGAGCCGCAGGATGCCGGCAAGCTGGTCGCCATCACCAACGATATCGTTGCGACCATCAAGCATCCGCTCGCTTATGTGCACATGCCGGTGCCGATCGCGCGCAACGACGATGCTTATTTCAAACCGCTCGCCGGGTTGACGCTCGCGTCCGTTACGCAACTCTATCTTGGAGTAGTGCACGCCGCCGACGGCGCCGAAGGCACGAAGAAGCGGATCGCCGCCGCGAGCAAATACGTGAAGGAATTCGGCATCGCTACCGAATGCGGCATGTCGCGCCAGCGGACGCCCGAACTGGTGGAGAAGCTTCTTGAGATCCACGCCGAGGTAGCAGTACCAGCGCCCCTCTAAAGACGAAGGTTACCAAGCAGCATCGAAACAAGGATAAACACAGCCATCACGGCCGAGAATACCATGATCTCCATCAGCGGATTGCGCAGTGGGACGTGAATCGCTTGCGCGCGGGATCGCGGCAAGACTTTTGGCGGCAAGACTTTTGGCTGCAAGACGTTTGAAGGTAATGTCATCGCAAATCTCCCTGAAAGAACGTGGTCGCGCGTTTCGTTATCGGTGACGCGTGGTCATTAAAAACAAGGAACGGCTCGCCAGCACGGCGTTCGCGCAACTCGAACACGCATTGAATGAGGATCAAAAAACGGCAACCAGAAAGATAAGAACGACGAGTGCGATGGGAATGACGATCGGCGGCACAAACCATAAAGCCATGACGACACTCCTGTTGTTGAATGATGCAGACTGCAAGCGGAGCGTTACTTTCCAGCAGCGAACGCTTTGCTGGCGAAATCAAGCGACAGGCGCGGCCAGCGCGTCAGCTGGAGACTTGCGAGAGTCGCTTTCTTCCGTTGAAGGGCGCGTGAAGCGTCCGGGCATTTCTGTCCCGATGAGAGCAGGTCCTGGATAGCCTTGCCATGGGACCGGATTTCGGTCTTGAGCGCGGAAATTTTTTCATGGCGCCGAGAGCGGTCGCGCTGGCCAGGAGCGCCACCTTCGTTATCCCACCGGGTTATATCGGGCCTTTGCGCGGCGTGATCGTTGCTGGACATGATCATCGTTGTTTCCGTTCCTGTTCAGGAATTGTGTTTGTGAAGGAAGCGCGCGATCTGTCCGCGCAGCTCTTCGGTTGCGAGCAGCTCTCCCGTTGAGCCGGCGCTGTCACAAAGCTCGCGTTGGAGCTTCGCCGGTAATGTATTCCACTGCATCATCACAGCAGCGCCTAAACAGCGCAGAACATGCTCCTCTTCAGCAGCGAGCTTGACTGCGCGAACCCTCAAAACCTGTTCTGACGTTTGATCCGCGCGTGAGCGGTCTTCGTGGGATGTGACCATCGGGACGCGCTTTCCAAATCTCCGTCTGACGGGAGAGATAATGTGAGGGAACAGCATTGAAGTGGGGTGCCCCGAGGGAAATACGAGGGCGCAAACCCTATCAACCTCGCCAATGACTATTTAAATTTGATCGCCTTGTGCCCATGAGGGCGCGTCCCCACCTCTATAAAGCGACGGTCTAACCGGCGTTACCCACACCCCTCAGGGAAAACAACGACATGCTTGCGCCCGTCAAGCCGAGTTGGCTGCTGGTTGCGATTATCGCCATCGCGATTCTTGTGACATTCCTTGGTATTCGTCTGGCCGGCTCTGCCGCAGTCTTATCATGATGCGCACCAAACGACTGACTTTGACGGCAGATCGACCTTTTGGTCTCGCAAGCATAGGGCGTCGTTTCCCTGCCGGCGTGTATGAGGTGATCAGCGATGAAGAACTGATCGAGAGCCTCTCGTTTCCTGTTTATCGGCGCGTTGCAAGCTGGATCATGGTCCCGGCGGAAACCGGCACGGCGACTGAAATGGTCGCCATCGAAGGCGATGAGCTGCGATCGTTGCGGCATAACGACGGTGCTGCCACCACAGCAGCCACGGGGTAGCCAACCCGCAACACGTCATTCCTGACACGTCAAACACGCGGCCGAGCACAAGCGCTGGGCTAAATCATCAAGGCCGCCATCTGTCGCTGAATTGAACGAAGCCTTTACGGTCCGGCAGCCGTCGCTACCGGCCCGCCCTCGCGGGTGCTGAACCAGACCCAGGCGGCGACAGCATCGAGCAAGATGAGCGGCACGATCAACGCCCACCAACCACCGAAGTGATAGCTGAAGGCACCGCCGGTGGTGCCAACCAGAAACCCGAGCACCACCACCAGCGTATTGGCGAGCTTGCGCCGCGACGCCGTCAGCGTCTCACGCGCCTTAGACCGGCGCAGCCACGCCAGCGCCGTCTGGGTGAGATCGATCGCCAGCGCCGTGGTGTTGGTGGTCATCACATTGGTCGAGCCGAAGCTCGGCATCAGCAGACGCACCAGCGCGCTCTGCAATCCCATCGCCATCAATCCGCACAGCGCCGCAACGAGCGCGACGGGATCGTCGGCCGAGCGCGCCGCGGGTCCCGCCACGCCGGCGACGAGCAGCGTCGCCAGCAGAATTTCCTCGATTGCCAGCGTCAGCAGCAGCGCGCGACGCCGCGGCATCGTCGCGACGATCAGCGTGGCGACGACACCACCGAGCAGAAAGACCGGGATCGCCAGCACCTTCACCAGCACGCCGGGCTCCGGCTGCGACCAATGCGCGCCGATGGTGACGAAGCTGCCGGTCGCCTGCGCCACATAGAGGCCGAATAGCGCGAGAAAGATCAGCCCATCGACGAAGCCGGCGGTGACACTGAGCGTGAACGGGATGACACGCGGGATCGGCAGCGGCGCCGGTGTCGGTTTGGCGGCGGACGTGCTCGCCGATGCCGCCGGGGTCATCAACTTATCCCCGCTTCAGCCAGTCGTGGATGCGCATCACCGCTTCATGCATCTCCGCGGCAGAGCCGGCATAACTGAAGCGGATGAAGTGGCGACCGTCGACCGGATCGAAATCGACACCTGGCGTCGCCGCCACATGGGTCTCCTGCAGCATCCGCGAAGCGAAATCGAAACTGTCGTCCGAATAACGCGAGATGTCGGCGTAGAGATAGAACGCGCCATCGACCGGCAGGAATTTGTCGAGGCCGGCGCGCGGCAGGCCCCCCGTCAGGATGCGGCGGTTCTCCTCATAGCCGTGCTTCACGGCGTCCATCTCGGCACGACCGTCGAACGCCGCCTGCGCCGCAATCTGCGACAGCGCCGGCACCGAGATCGCCAGGTTCTGCTGCAACCGTTCCACGGCACGCACCAGCGACGGCGGCAGCACCAGCCAGCCGATCCGCCAGCCGGTCATGCAGAAATATTTGGAGAACGAGTTGATCACGGTGACGTTCTCGGAGAACGCCGCCGCCGTCTCTGCCGGGAATGCGTAATCGAGACCGTGATAGATTTCGTCGGAGATGACGCGGATGCCCTCGGCCTGCGCTACCGCTATCAGTTGCGCCAACGCATCGCCGCTCATCATCGTCCCGGTCGGATTGGCGGGGCTCGCGACCAGCAAGCCTTGCAACGGCTTCTCGCGATGTGCCGCGATCAGCGCCGCGCCGGTGATCGCCCAGCGCGTCTCCGCCGACGTCGGAATGAGCACCGGCTCGCAGCCGAGCGCGGTGAGGATGTGCCGGTACGGCGGATAGCCGGGATTGGCGATGGCGACGCGCGCGCCCGGCTCGAACAGCGAGAGGAACGCGAGCACGAAGGCGCCCGACGAACCGGTCGTTACCGCGACCCGCTCCGGATCAATAGCGAGGTCATAGACCTCGCGATAATGCTGCGCGATCCGTGCCCGCAGCGACGGCAGGCCGAGCGCTTCGGTGTAGGCGATCGGCCGCTCCAGCGCGGCACGGGCCGCGTCAATTGCCGTGCGCGGCGCGGGCGCGGCCGGCTGACCGACCTCCATATGGATGACGCGCGAGCCCAGCGCCTCGATGCGGGCGGCGGCCGCCATCACGTCCATCACCATGAATGGCGGAACATCGCTGCGACGCGATGGCGCAAGGACGCGTTTCGCCTGATCCAGCATCATGCGTCCCGCCCTGCTCCCGCCGTATTCCGCACGTCTTGATGTCCGTTAACACCTGACAAAAACATGTGATTTCGCTTGCGTTGACCCGAAAGGGCCGCCTCTCTAGTTTGCGCGGAATCGACGGATTCAGCCATTCTCGCACGGTTACCGATTTGCTGCCCGATCTGACTCACCCTGTCAAAGCCGCGCGCGGCGCGGTGGCGGTGCTCACCGCTGCGGCAGTCGTGCTGGCGACACCGGCGGCGCGGGCGCAATCGCCCCAGATCCCGACCGTCCGCGATGCCGAGACCGAACAACTGCTGCGCGACTACACTCAGCCGATCCTGCGCGCCGCCGGTCTCGCGCAACAGAACATCCGTGTCACCATCATCAACGATCGCAACTTCAATGCCTTCGTGATGGACGGCCGGCGCATCTTCATCAATGCCGGCACGTTGATGGAATCGAAGACGCCGAACGAGGTGATCGGCGTGCTCGCGCACGAGACCGGCCACATCGCCGGCGGGCATCTCTCGCGGCTGCGGGAACAACTCGCCGCCGCGCAGACCGCCTCGATCATCGCCATGCTGCTCGGCATCGGCGCGATGGTCGCCGGCGCGCGCAGCGGCCCGAACAACGGCATCGGCAATGCCGGCGTCGCCGCGGTGCTGGCGCCGCAGGAGGCCCTGCGCCGCTCGCTGCTCTCTTATCAGCGCAGTCAGGAAGAACAGGCCGACCGCGCCGCGGTGAAATTCCTCACCGCCACCGGCCAGTCCACCAAGGGCCTGTACGATTCCTTCAAGCGGCTCAGCGACCAGATGCTGTTCTCCGCGCGCTATGCGGATCCCTACCAGCAATCGCATCCGATGCCGGCCGAGCGCGTCGCCTCGCTCGAGGTGCTCGCCAGAGCGAGCCCGACCTGGGACAAGAAGGATTCGCCCGAACTGCAACTGCGTCACGATCTGGTGCGCGCCAAGCTCTACGGCTTCATTGATCGCGGCGAGAGCGTCGGCCGCCGCTATCCACTCAGCGATACGAGTCTGCCGGCCCGCTATGCCCGCGCGATCGCCACCTATCGCCACGGCGACCTGCGCAATGCGGTGGCACAGATCGACGCGCTGATCCGCGAGATGCCGAACAACGCCTATTTTCACGAGCTCAAGGGGCAGGCGCTGCTCGAGGGCGGGCATCCGGCGGAAGCGATTGCGCCGCTGCGCCGCGCCGCACACCTCGCGCCGACGCCGGCGCTGATCCAGATCCTGCTGGCGCAGGCGCTCAACGCCACCGGCAACAAGGCGCATGCCGATGAAGCCGCCTCGCTGCTGCGCCTCGCGCTGAGCCGCGAGCCGGAGGTGCCGGAAGCCTATACGCAGCTCGCCATGGCCTATGGCCGCAAGGGCGATCTCGCGCAGGCCGACCTCGCCTCGGCGCAGGCCGCGTTCTATCGCGGCGACAACCGCACCGCGCGCCAGCTTGCCACGCGCGCGAAAAACCGACTGCCGATCGGCTCGCCCGCCTGGGTGCGCGCCGACGATCTCGCCAACATCAAGGCCGGCCCTGGGGAAAGACCCAACTGATGCTCCGGCCTGTCCCCCTCTCATGCAAGGATCAATGCCAATGCTGACCCGTTTCCGTCTCGCCGCTGCCGCCGCCGCATTGGCCGCCACCATGGCCCTGCAGCCGATGTCCATACAGCCCGCGGCCGCGCAGGACCTCACCGCCGCGCAGCGCACGCAGATCGAAGGCGTGATCCGCGATTATCTTTTGAAGAACCCCGAACTGCTCCAGGAAGTGATGATGGAGCTGGAGAAGAAGCAAACCGCGGCGGAAGCAGATCGGCATAAGTCCGCGGTCGCGACGCACGCCAAGGCGCTCTATTCGTCGCCCTATCAGGTGACGATCGGCAATCCGCAGGGCAACGTCACCTTCGTCGAATTCTTCGATTACAATTGCGGCTACTGCAAGCGCGCCATGACCGACATGATGGAGCTCATGAAGGACCCGAACCTCAAGGTCGTGCTCAAGGAATTCCCTGTGCTCGGACCGGGCTCGGTCGAAGCCGCCAAGGTTGCCGTCGCCGTGCGCATGCAGGACAAGACCGGCAAGAAGTATCTCGACTTCCACCAGAAGCTGTTGAGCGGCCGCGGTCAGGCGGACAAGGCGCGCGCGATGGCCGCCGCCAAGGAAGCCGGTCTCGACATGGCGCGTCTCGAAAAGGATCTCGCCAGCCCCGAGGTGAACACCTCGTTGCAGGAAAGCTTCAAGCTCGCCGAAGCGCTCGGTCTCAACGGCACGCCGAGCTACGTGATCGGCGACCAGGTGGTGATCGGCGCGGTCGGCCTCGACACATTGAGGCAGAAGGTCAACACCGCGCGTTGCGGCAAGGCCTCGTGTTAAATGGCCGCACGTTAACCCACAGATAAATCTGTAAAATTCTCCGATCGATTGCAGGAACTTCCGGCGCGCGATAGCGTTTTCCTGCGCCTTCACATTCCCGGAACTCATGTATTCGATCGGTCTCGAAGAAGAATATTTCGTATTTGACGCCCGCTCCCGGCGAGCGATCACGCGCGCCGACAGGACATTTCTGACCAACATCAAGA
>JAEWJH010000065.1 GCA_023386635.1 Pseudomonadota bacterium | reverse complement strand
TGCCCGACGAGATCAGCACCTCGGCGGCGCCCGCCTCGCGGTGCATGAACGAATCCTTGCCCGGCTTGTCGAGATCGAAGCCGTGATGCGCGTGCTTCACCGTCGAGACCTTGAGACCGCGCGCGGTGAGCAGCGGAATCAGCCGCGTGATCAGCGTGGTCTTGCCGGAGCCGCTCCAGCCGGCCATGCCGATGATGCGCATCACACCGGCGGCGGCGTCGGAGATTTTCTCGGGCCTGTTCATGGCACGCTGTATAGCAGAAACGGGGCGCGCCGCCGAAGCTGACGTTGTCTCCGCTTTTGGTCGGGGGTTGAGCCCACCACCACCGCGACCCAATAGCGCAGCCTCCCGCGCTGCGATAAGCGCTCTGAGTGCCGGCAACAACCAGGCAGCCTCGTGCTCCCAAAAAAAAGGGCGGCCAGCAGACCGCCCTTTCCGTTTGTTCGGTCGCTTCGCCTTATTCGGCGGCGATGCGCACTTCCGGCGCCGCCGCGCGTACGTCCGCCGTGACGTGCTTTTCGAACTTGGTGAAGTTCTCCTGGAACATGCGCACGAGGTCGCGCGCCGTCTTGTCGAACTCGGCCTTGTCCTTCCACGTCTTGATCGGGTTGAGCAGGTGCGGCTCGACGCCCGGCACCGAGGTCGGCACGCTGAAGCCGAAATACGGATCGGTGCGGAAGTCCGCGCTCTTCAGCGAGCCGTTGAGCGCGGCGGTGACCAGCGCGCGGGTCGCCTTGATCGGCATGCGGCGGCCGACGCCGTACTTGCCGCCGGTCCAGCCGGAATTGACCAGCCAGCAGTCGACATTGTGCTCGGTGATGAACTTGCGGAACAGCTCGCCATACTCCGCCGGCGGACGCGGCAGGAACGGCGAGCCGAAGCAGGTCGAGAATTCCGGCTGCACGCCGACGAGGCCCTTCTCGGTGCCGGCGACCTTGGCGGTGTAGCCCGACAGGTAGTGATACATCGCCTGCGCCGGGGTCAGCTTGGCGATCGGCGGCATCACGCCGAACGCATCCGCCGTGAGGAAGATGACGTTCTTCGGATGGCCGGCGCAACCGGTGCGCGACGCATTCGGGATCGACTCCAGCGGATAGGCCGAGCGGGTGTTCTCGGTCTTGCTGATGTCGGTGTAGTCCGGGATGCGCGTCAGCGGATCGAAGCCGACATTCTCCAGCACCGCGCCGAAGCGGTTGGTCGCGTCCCAGATCTCGGGCTCGGCTTCGTGCGAGAGATTGACGGTCTTGGCGTAGCAGCCGCCCTCGAAATTGAAGATGCCGTCCTTGGACCAGCCGGTCTCGTCGTCGCCGATCAGCGTGCGGGCGGGATCGGCCGAGAGCGTGGTCTTGCCGGTGCCCGACAGGCCGAAGAACAGCGCGCTGTCGCCGTTCGGGCCGACATTCGCCGAACAATGCATCGGCACGACGTTCTGCGGCGGCAGATAGAAGTTCAGCGTCGTGAACACCGACTTCTTCATTTCACCGGCATAGGACGAACCGCAGATCAGCACGATCTTGCGGGTGAAATCGATCGCCACCATCGTGTCGGAGCCTTCGCGGCCGCCGTGACGCTTCGCGTCCGGCTTGAACGACGGCAGGTCGATGATGGTCATGTCCGGCACATAGCCCGCAAGCTCGGACGCCTGCGGACGGATCAGCAGCGTGCGGATGAACAGCGAGTGCCAGGCGAGTTCGGTGAACACGCGGGCCTTGATGCGATAGGTCGGATCGGCGCCGCCGTAGAGATCCTGCGCGAACAGCTTCTTGCCTTTGCAGTGCGCGAGGAAGTCCGCGTACAGTGTATTGAAGTGCTCCTGCGAGAGCTTGCGGTTGCCGTCCCACCACACGCTGTCGCGGGTGAGATCGTCGACCACCGTATGCTTGTCCTTCGGCGAACGGCCGGTGTGATGCCCGGTTTCCGCGCACAGCGCGCCGCCGGCGACGATCGACGCTTCGCCCGCCTTGATCGCATGTTCGTACAGCGGCGCTTCGGTGAGATTCCAGTGAATCTCCCCGACATCTTTCAAGCCGAATTTGTCGGCGCCATAGGCGCTGTTACGCAGACCAGTCTCTTTCACGGATAACCCCTCCATTGCCGGGCACGGCGCGCACCGGCAGCACGACATCGGCGGCGGATTATAGCCCCTCGCCCCCGGAAGCGGCGGACCATAGTGTCCGGGCACCGTCCTGTGAAGCGAGGAATCCGCCGCAGGCCGCGCCGCACCCGCATAGCTCGGAGGGCATCATTTTGCGCTGCATCAATGCACGCGATGGCGTCTTGTCAGGGAAATCGGCACACAACAGGGCAGCCGCCGGTGTCGCGCCCGTTTTTCCGCGATGCAGCAGAGCCGTTAACCACCGTTTGAATCCGCTGCGCGTGCCTGCGCGGCCAACGCCTTGAGCATTTGCCGCAGGCCACCGGGCGTCGTCACGCGCTGCGGAAACGGCAACCGCAGCCCGGTGCCAGCGTGCTGCAGGTCGAGCCCGTCCGGATCGCAGCCGACGCAGCGCCACGGCGCATCCGGCGCGCCGATCAGCGTCGTCGCATAGAGCCGGCAGGTGTCCGCGTGATCGGCATTCATATGCGCGACGATGTCGGCCTCGGCGGCCACCAGCGGCGCGGCATCGCCGAGATCGGTCAGCAGATCGCCAGCAGAAAGATCGACGATCCGGCCGAAGCCGGCGACGAGATGCGCGCCGCTCACCTGCATCCGGTAGATGGCGAAATCGGCGAAACCGACGAACATCTGTGCGTCCGGCTGCCGGTCCAGATAGCGGCGG
>JAEWJH010000111.1 GCA_023386635.1 Pseudomonadota bacterium | reverse complement strand
CGCAAGCTCCTCACCTACGAACAGATCGACGCCAACAAGGCGTCGATCCGCACCACCTTCGACAAGTTCATCAAATTCGGCTCCGACAAATCGGACGCCGTGATGATCGACAACGCCGAGTGGCTGACCAAGCTCAATTACATCGAGATGCTGCGCGACGTCGGCCGCCACTTCTCGATCAACCGCATGCTGACGATGGATTCGGTGAAGCTGCGTCTGGAGCGCGAGCAGGAACTGTCGTTCATCGAATTCAACTACATGATCCTGCAGTCCTACGATTACGTCGAACTGGCGCGCCGCTTCGGCTGCAACCTGCAGATGGGCGGCTCGGATCAGTGGGGCAACATCGTCAATGGCATCGATCTCGGCCGCCGCATGGGCACGCATCAGCTCTATGCGCTCACCTGCCCGCTGCTCACCACCGCGTCCGGCGCGAAGATGGGCAAGACCGCCGCCGGCGCGGTCTGGCTCAACGCCGATATGCTGTCGCCCTATGACTATTGGCAGTTCTGGCGCAACACCGAGGATGGTGACGTCGGCCGCTTCCTCAAGCTGTTCACCACCCTGCCGCTCGACGAGATCGAGAAGCTCGCAGCCCTCAAGGGCGCCGAGATCAACGAGGCGAAGAAAGTGCTGGCCAACGAGGCGACCGCGCTGATGCACGGCCGCGCCGCCGCCGTTGAGGCGGAAGGAACGGCACGCAAGACGTTCGAGGAAGGCGCCCTCGCCGACACGCTGCCGACCATCGACATTCCCGCAAGTGCGCTTGATCAGGGCTATGGCGTGCTCACCGCCGCGGTCACGGCGGGACTTGTCGCCTCGACCGGCGAAGCGCGGCGTCAGATCAAGTCCGGCGGGCTTCGCGTCAACGACGCCGCCATCAGCGACGAGAAGCTCGCGCTCAACCGTTCGAACCTGACGCCGGAAGGCGTCATCAAGATTTCGCTCGGCAAGAAGAAGCACGTCCTGCTCAAGCCGGTGTAAGGCCGCTAGTAGCCGCGGATCATTGCGGGACGCGAGCCTAAAGCGCGTTCACGCGCGGCTTCGACGCGCTGTGGCTCGCGAACTCTAATCCAACCAGGCATTCGTACTCTCATCGGGATTCCGGGCCCGAAGGACGAAATCAGATCACCGGTTCGGATCGGCGAAGGCCGGCTGGGTCGTGTCGCGGAATTCAAAGAACTTGCGCAGCAGGCCCGGCGCGATCACCGACAGCGGATTCGGCTGGATACGGAAATTGCCCGGCTGGCCGGTGATCTCGTAGGTCACGCCGAGCAAGCCTTCATTGCTGTTCGGCCCGGCGAGGAAGAAGCCGATCAGCGGGATTTGCCCGAACATGTTGTTGAGGCCATAGAGCGGGATGAACGTCCCGCGCATGTGAATCTCGTCGCGGGCGTAGTCGATATTGCCTTCGATGGTCGCGCCGATCACCGGACCGCGCACTACGCCGTTCTTCACCAGCATGCGCCCCGGCGCCTTCACGAACTCGGCCTGCGCCTGCTGGAATTCGACCGAGCCGCGCTGCCCGTTCGGCGCGCGCGCCACCACCTGATCGAGCGCCGGCTCGCCGCGGATCTGGAAATTGTTGACGCTGATGATGCCGTCCTGCGCCGCGCCGTCCGGCGTCGGCGGATCGAGGCCGATGGAAATGCGCCCGCCATACATGCGCGGATACACATCGGTGAAGCGGAACAGCGCGCCGGCGTCGGCGGTTTCGAGATAGACGACCGGCTTGCCGTTGACGAGACGCCGCCGCATATCGCCAAAAAACGGCGTGTCGCGGCCGATCTTGGCGTTCATCGCGAAGTTACGGATCTGTCCGGAGCGTCGCGACAGTTTCAGTTCGAGCCCGCGCAGCGCTTCGCCGTTATGCCCAAGCACCGCGGCGATCTTTACATCGACATCGAAATCCGCCGGTTTTTTCTTCGCTTTCGCCTCGAGCACCGAGCTCGACATCGACGACTTGATGAAGCCGCGCCCGTCGACCACGTCGCCGCGCAGCGTCACCCGCAGCGGCCCGTCGCCGGTGCGGTCTGCCTTGAGCGACAGCTTGTCGCCTTCGTTGAGCGCCAGCACCGGGAAATTGGCCGAGACGATATCGCCCTCGGGATCGACATGCAGATCGCCGCGCATCGCGATACCCTGCCCGTCGACAGCGATGTCGTCGACATGGAGGCCGCTCTTGTCAGTAACGAAGGTGAAAGTCGCCCGCGCCGTTTTGCCGGATGGCTTGAGCCAGCCCGGCACCAGATTGTCGATCTTCACATTGGTGAGATCGGCATCGGCGCCGTAGCGCACCTCCTGCAATCCGGGACCGACCTTTGCCGCCATCCGCACCGGGATCGTGCCGGTGACGGCGCTGCCGAGATCGAAACCAAGCCTGGCGCGCGCCGCGTCGTCGAGCGACACCGCAAGCCGCATCTCGCCGTCCTGCGAGCCGGTCGGCTTGCGATATTCGAGCAGCGCCGGAATGCCGTTGATCTTCACGTCGCCGCGCGACTGAAAGCCCTGCGGCGTGATCGTCAGCTTCATCGACGATCCCTCGACCTTCTGCCCGGAGATCAGCTTGTCGACGGAGAAGTTGGTGACGTCCGCCGTCACGGCATAAGTGATCGCCGACTTCGGCAGCGTCTTGGCGAGCGGCAGCGACAACTGCACCTGCGCGGCGATGGCGCCGCGGCTCGCCGTCGGATCGATCGGCACGCCGTTGTCGCGCAAGGGCTCGAACGTCAGCAATTCGGCGGCGGCGGGCAGCGTGCCGTCGACGCGGAAACGCGCGCGCGCCTGCGGCTCCTTCGGATGCGTATCGGGAATCTCGAACAGGCCGTTGGCAATGTTGAGCTTGCGCCCCGGCGAAACTTCCAGGGTGCCGCGACCGAGGGTCATCGTCGCGGCGCCGCCGGTGACGCGGATATTGACGTCAGCATCGCGAACCGGCGGCAACCCATCGACCGGCCGAACCGAGATCCCGCTGGTGTCGACCTCAACCTGCAGAGCATCGTCCGACATCGGCGGCCCGTGCGAACTGAGCGTCGGCGCCGGCGTGTTCATGGCGATCAGCATGCGGTCGATCCGACCGCCGGACAGCCGCTGCTCCGCCCACTCGCGCACGTGTGGCGCGACGAATACCGGCCAAATGCGCAACGCGGAATCGACCGACATGCGCGTGCCGGCGAGCCCGAGCGAGACGCGCGTCTCCGGTCCGGAATAATCCAGGAAGCCGGACATGGCGAGGCCGAGATTGTGCTCCGGACGCGGATCGACGCGGCCGAGGTCGAGTTGTTCAAGATCGAAACGCTTCTTGTTCACATCGAGCTTGGCGCGCAGCACCGCGTGATTGAGCGAAAGCGGCTCCGGTCCACCGGCTGCCACGGTGCCGAGGATTACCGGATCGATCATCGGCGTGCGGTTGATATCGAAACGCCAGATGCCGGACTGTCCCGGCTCGGCCTGCACCTGCGCCACCATGGCGATCTGATTGTCGCTGGCGACGATACGGAAGGGCATGACAAAGGCGCGCCGGTCGGCATCCCAGGAAAAGCTCAGCGCCACGCGATCAATGTCGACCCGCGTCGGCGGCTGTTCGTCGAGATCGGCGATGTAGCCGGACTCCGCCAGCACATTGCCCTCGGCAACCTGCGGCGTGCCATCGGCGGCGATCTCCCCGCGGATGCTCATGGACAAGAGCAGGTCGGCCTCGAACGTGCCCTCGCCGAGCCGCATCGCCAGCAGCAGGTCCTTCGACGAGACCTTGTGCGCGTCGAGCGCAACGATGCGGTGATTGTCCGCGGTCGGCGCCACCGCGGCACGGATCTGCCACGGACGCTCGGCGCTTTCCGACCCGAGCCGGAATTCGACGCCGCCATCGGCGGGCCGCGTCAGACTGAGATTGATCCGTGAGAACGTCCAGCGTTTGCCGTTGCGCCGGTCGTCGACGATCAGATTACCGCCCTTGAGGCCGAGCTGCGTGAGATCATAGCCGTCGAGACCGCTGGCGCCGAGGCCGTCGACCCAGGACAGCAGCGCCGCGAGTTCTTCATAGCCGGAGCGTTGCGGCGCAGCCGGTGTCGGCGCAGCCGGCGTTGTCGCGTCGGCCGGCAGCGCGTTCTCGGCAGGTTTCGCAGCCGCTTTTTTGGCAGGCAACGGCGGCGCCGACGCGGTGGCGATCGGCCGTGTCTCGGCGCCGGCGAACACGGTGATGTCGCCGTTCTCCTCGATGCGCAGCTTCATCTCGGCGCCGACCAGATTAAGACTGGCGGCGCGGATATGCCCGCTGAGAAGGCTCGCGCCGGACAACGCGACTTCGGCTTTCGGCGCGCTCGCGACGATGATGCCGTCGGCATCGCGCACGACGATATCGCGGATGCGCAAAGCCGCGCGGCCGTGCTCGTCGCGCTCGATCTGGGTGCCGCCAATTTCCACCTTATGGGTGCGGCCGAAATTCTCCTCGATGGCGCTGGCGATCCACGGCGTGACGAAATTCATCTCGATCGGACCGGTGGAGAGACGCCACCACAGCGCCCCCACCAGCAGGACCGAGACGGCGACCGTGCCGCCGACGCAATAGGCGATCCGGCGCACGAGCCGCGAGCGGACCAAGGCCATGAGACGGCGGCGAAGACGCAAGCGCGAGCGCCGCCCGCCCCGCCCTTTGGGCCGGTGCAAACGCCACATCGCCTTGAATCGCCGGCGGCCGCGTCTGCGACCCTGGTGCCCGTCCGTCATCTCCGTCCGGAGTGCCTCGCTACGCAGAATCCGCCCGCCTTCCCGCATCAGAGGCCGGGCCGATCAGAACTCCCCATCGACTATCGCCCCCCGCGGCCGATTCGCCTATGACGGCACCGCCCCGCCCCCGGTCGTAGCCGGCCGCAAAATGACGGCGTAAAACGACGAAAGGAAGGCGTCCCGAACGGCGAACGAGAACACCAGGAGAGCTTATGGCTGCGACATCCTCAACTGACCTCGACGTGGGCCGCCGCGCCCCGGCGTTCAAGCTGCCGCGCGACGGCGGCGCCAAGGTTTCGCTGGCGGACTACAAGGGCCGATATCTGGTGCTCTATTTCTATCCCAAGGCCGATACCTCCGGCTGCACCAAGGAGGCCATGGACTTCTCGCGGCTGAAGCCCCGCTTCGCCAAGCTCAACGCCGACGTGCTCGGGGTTTCGGCCGATCCCGTCCCTGCGCTCGACAAATTCCGCGACAAGCACGACCTCTCCGTCGCGCTCGCCAGCGACGAGGATAAGGCGATGCTCGAGGCCTATGGCGCCTGGGGCAAGAAATCGATGTACGGCCGCGCCTTCATGGGCGTGATCCGCAAGACGGTGCTGATCGGGCCGGACGGCAAAGTCGTCAAGGTCTGGCCGAAGGTGAAGGTCCCCGGCCATGCCGAGGACGTGCTCGCGGAGGTTCAGGCGGCCGCCAAGGGGGTTCCGGCAAAATAGCTGCAAACGGCGGGACTCCGTTTCCGGATTTTTAACCACGCCGGGGCGATATCGAATCGTGTCCGCCGGTTTGTCAGTCCGGCAGGGAGCGTCGATGTCCCACCTGCCGTCACCCTATTACTATCCCGCCCAGCCCGCCGCCGCCGCAGCGCCCCAGCCGCGCGCGCCCCACGCGGGAGCGCCGCGTCACCGGGCCAATCACGACTACACCCTCGTCCATCACGGCCGGCAGGTCCGGATCGGACCGGTCGCGTTCTGGATCGTGGTCGGTACGCTGGTGGTGATGGGCGTCTGGACGCTCGGCACCGGCACCTATTTCGCCTTCAAGGACAACGTCCTCAGCCGCCTGATCGGCCGTCAGGCCGAGATGCAGTTCGCTTATGAGGATCGCATCGCCGAACTGCGCAGCCAGGTCGACCGCATTGCCAGCCGGCAGTTGCTCGATCAGGAACAGGTCGAGCGCAAGGTCGAGGCGCTGATGCGCCGCCAGCAGATGCTGGAGCAGCGCAGTGCCGCGTTCGGTTCGGGCGATCTCGTTACCGGCTCAGTGCCGCGCCGCGGCCACGCGGAGCGCGCCAAGCCCTCGCCGATTTCCGATGACGACACGGCGCCGGCGGCGACACCGGATCGCCGCGCCTCTCTCACCGGCAAGCTCGGCCGCGCGCTCTCCGGCGGCATCGAAGGCGCGCTGGCGCGCGCCGAACATTCGATGGAGCGAGTCGAGAAGCGCCAAATCGGCGCGCTGACCGGCATGGAAGAGAAATTCGACCAGCGCGCGCGCAACATGCGCGGCGTGCTCGCCGATCTCGGCGTCAATCCGGCCCATGCCAAGGCGGCAGACGCGGTCGGCGGGCCGTTCGTCCCGGTGAAGCCGCCGCGCGCCGGCGCCGATCAGTTCAACCAGCTCGTCTATCGCGTCGCCGTCGCGCGCGCGCAGGCGGACCGCTATTCACGCATCCTCGTCCATGTTCCGGTGCGCAAGCCGATCACCGGCGAGATCGACGTGAGTTCCTCGTTCGGCGT
The DNA here is from genome assembly GCA_023386635.1 of Pseudomonadota bacterium. Lineage (GTDB taxonomy): Bacteria > Pseudomonadota > Alphaproteobacteria > Rhizobiales > Xanthobacteraceae > Pseudolabrys. Next base: position 7,944 of record JAEWJH010000111.1, on the reverse strand, counting down.
CCGCTCCGATCCGTTCCTCGGCCGCCCGGCGATGCACACCGGCTTGGACATGCGCGGCGATACCGGCGACCCGGTGCGCGCCACCGCCGCCGGCACCGTCGTCACCGCCGGCTGGAACGGCGGCTACGGCAAGATGGTCGAGATCGACCACGGCAACCAGTTCTCGACCCGCTACGGCCATCTGTCGGCGATTGACGTGAAGGTCGGCCAGAAGATCAAGATCGGCGACATCGTCGGCCGCCTCGGCTCGACCGGCCGCTCCACCGGCCCGCATCTGCATTACGAAACCCGCATCAACGACGAAGCGGTCAATCCGACCCGGTTCCTGAAGGCCGGTGAACGGCTCGGCGCGCTCTAGCTTTCGCGCCATCTTTACAATCTCCGCACTTTGCGGCCCTGCCCGGACAATGCTAGTCCGGCCGGGCCTTTTTTCTGCTGCGCGGAGTCCCGACACCTCAACCATGCGTACCGGTCCACGCTTTCCCCGCTTCGGCGCTGCCGGCTTCCGCCTGACGCTACCGCTGTTCACGCGGTTTTACGCACGTCGGAACATCCACCGCCTCGCCAGCGACCTGGCGCGCGAGACGCTGGCGCGGCTACGCGACAAGCTTGCACGCGGCGAGACGCTGTATCTCGCGGGCCTCGGCACCGCCGGCTCGCACAATTCCGGTGTCGCACTCGTGCGCGTCACCCGCGACGGCGGACCGGAACTGATCTGCAACAACGAGGAAGAGCGTTTCTCCGGCGAGAAGCACACGACGCGGTTTCCCGAGCACGCGCTGCGCGCCTTGCACCGGCAGTTGCAGGCGATGGATCTCACCCCGGAGCGCATCGATGCATGGTTCGCGTCGTGGGATTATCCGGCGCTCGGCGCGACGTTGATCAAGACCGGCTGCGAGGAAGCCCCGACGAGCTTCGGGATGGTCTCGACCACCGAGACGCCGGCGTTCAACATGCGGCATCTCGATCAGGGCACGCGCTCGGCGCGGCGCATCGCACAGGTGATGGGCCTGCCCGCGCCGGTACAGATTATCGGCGTGCCGCATCACGAGAACCATGCGTGGTTCTCGTATGCGGCCTCGCCGTTCGCGCAGCAGCCTGCCCCGGTGATGGTCTGCGTGCTCGACGGCCTCGGCGACATGGGCTCGATCTCGCTCTATCGCTGCGAGCGCGACAGCGACGGCCGCGCGCGCATGGAGCGCGTATTCGGTAACGACAGCCTGTTCGACTCACTCGGCATCTTCTACGCCGTCATCAGCTCGACCCAGGGCGGCTGGACTTGGCTGTCGAGCGAAGGCCGCTATATGGGAGCCACCGCCTACGGCAACAGCGACCGCGCCACCAATCCTTATTACGCACAGTTGAAGGACATCTTTGTCCTCGGCCCGAACGGCTCGGTGCAGCTCAACCGCACGCTCGCCAACTGGCACCGCAGCCTGTTCAACAATCCCTACACGCCGGCGCTCGCGCGCATCCTCGGCGAACCGATCGCGCTCAAGGACATGTGGAATCCCGACGCCGTACTCAGCGTCGACGACATCGCCCACAGCGCGACGACGCAGGAGCGCGTCGACAAGGCGGCGGCGACGCAACTGGTGTTCGAGGACGCTCTGTTCCACGTCGTCGAGCACGTCATCCGCTCGACCGGCATCGACCGGCTGATCCTCACCGGCGGCATCGGCCTCAACGCGCTTGGCAATATGCGCATGCTCGACCGCTTCGACCGCGACTTCTACCGCAAGGCGTTCGGCCGCGACGCACGGCTCAATCTGTGGGTGCCGCCAACACCGAACGACGCCGGCGTCACCATCGGCGCGGCTTACATGGGCGCTTATCTCGCCGGCGCCGGCGTGGGCGCGACGGTTGACCATGCGTTCTATTGCGGCAGCGCGCCGACCGATGCCGAAATGCGCAACGCGCTCGATGAGCCGGACATTGCGTGGACGCCGCTCGGCGATGCATCCGAACCGGCGCAGCGCGATGCACTCGCCGACCTGATGGCCTTTATCACGGAGCGCGACGCGATCTTCGCGGTGATGCAGGGCGCGGCCGAGACTGGCCCGCGCGCGCTCGGCCACCGCTCGATCCTCGCCAATCCGCGCAATCCGAAAACGCGCGAACTGCTCAATGCGCAGGTGAAATTCCGCGAGGCGATCCGCCCGCTGGCGCCGATGATGACGCGCGAGGCAGCGGAGCGCTGGTTCGAACTCTCCGATGGCGCGTCCGCCGGCGACTACAACGCCTACAACTACATGGTGCTCACGGCGCAGGCGAAGCCCGAGGCGCACGGCGTCGTCCCGTCGGTGATCCATGCCGACGGGACCGGCCGTATCCAGATCGTGCGGGAGCACACCGATCCGCTGATCCATGCTTATCTCAAGGCCCTCGGCCGCCGGATCGGCGTCGAGATCGCGGTCAACACATCGTTCAATGTCGGTGGGCCGATCGCGCAGACAGCGGAGCACGCCGTCGCAACGCTGCGCCGTGCGCGCGGTCTCGATGCGGTGCTGCTATTCGCGGCGGAAGGCCCGGTCTATGCCGCATGGCAGAAGGACGGCACGCGGGCCGGACGATTTGCGAACTGGTATGCGGCGTGGATGGCGGAGCGGAAATCCGCCTGACCGCATATGAAGCGGCGCTCTCACCGCGTCATGGCCGCGCTTGTCGCTGCCACCCACGTCTTTATTGCCGCGAAAAGAAACCAAGTCGTGGATGCCCGGAACAAGTCCGGGCATGACGTGGAGAGATTGGAGTAACAAACGGCGTTCTAACTCTGCTCTCGTCCTGATCAGGATGAGGCGGAATGGAAAGCGCTAATCCACATCCTCGACGCTCTCAGGCCCGGTGCCGAACGCCTTCTGCGCCAGCGCCGCCTGCATGAACTCATCGAGATCGCCGTCGAGCACGCCGCCGGTGTTGGACGTCTGCACGCCGGTGCGAAGGTCCTTCACCATCTGATACGGCTGCAGGACGTAAGAGCGGATCTGGTGGCCCCAGCCGATATCGGTCTTGGCGGCCTGCGCGGCGGCGGCGGCCTCCTCGCGCTTCTTCAATTCCATCTCATAGAGCCGCGCGCGCAGCATGTCCCACGCGGTGGCGCGGTTCTTGTGCTGCGACTTCTCCGCCTGGCAGACCACGGCGATGCCGGTCGGGATATGCGTCAGGCGCACCGCGGATTCGGTCTTGTTGACGTGCTGACCGCCAGCGCCTCCCGAGCGCATCGTGTCGGTGCGCACGTCGCTCTCGTTGATGTCGATCTTGATGCGGTCGTCGACCACCGGATAGATGTCGACGCTGGCGAATGACGTATGCCGACGCGCATTGGCGTCGAACGGCGAGATGCGCACGAGGCGGTGCACGCCATGCTCGCTCTTGAGCCAGCCGTAGGCGTTGCGGCCCTTGATCTGGATCGTCGCCGACTTGATGCCGGCTTCTTCGCCCGATGTCTCTTCGAGATATTCGATCTTGTAGCCGTGCTGCTCGGCCCAGCGCGTATACATGCGCAGCAGCAGCGAGGCCCAGTCCTGGCTCTCGGTGCCGCCGGCGCCGGCATGGACCTCGAGGAAAGTGTCGTTGCCGTCCGCCTCGCCCGACAGCAGGGCCTCGATCTCGCGGCGCTTCACGTCCGCGAGCAGCGCCTTCAGCGCCTCTTCGCTCTCGCCGACCAGCTTGGCATCGTTCTCGCTTTCGGCGAGCTCGATCATCGTCACATGGTCGTCGAGTTCGCGCTCGACGCGGCCGATCGAGCCGAGTTGATCCTCGAGCGCATCGCGCTCGCGCATCAGCTTCTGCGCGCGCTGCGGGTCGTTCCACAGCGCCGGGTCTTCGGCTTCCTTATTGAGTTCGGCTAGACGTTGTTGCGCGACATCGACGTCAAAGATGCCTCCTCAGCAGTTCAATCGACTGCTTGATGTCATCGACAAGCCTGATGGTTTCCGCGCGCATGTCCAACCTTTGAGTTGGCCAGCATTTAGCCGCTTGCGGGGCGGTTCGCAACGGCCGCAATGCCGCTCCCTATGAAAACGCGCGAAAACTTTGGGTAGCCACAATCGCGTGCTTGTTCGGGCGCGGCACCGATCTATGATCCCCTTTCGTTATCGACGGACACCTCATGCGTTTCCAGTTCAAGGCAGCCGCCCGTCGCGCGGCTGTTTCCGGCGCCCTTTCGGCGATCGCTCTCTTCACAGCCTGCAATCCGCCCGCGGCCATGGCCGCGACCCCCGCCGAAATGGTCGCCATCCTGGAACCGCTCGGATTTTTCGGGACCTGGGCCGTTCGCTGCGATGAGCCGCCGGGACCGCAAAACGTGTTCCGCACCGCCTATGTATCGGCGGCGGGCGAGCCCGGGTTCAGCGAAAGCCTCGGGGCGGGCATGGCTGAGAACATCTATCGTATCCTCGATGCGCAGCAGGACGGCGATAACCAGTTGATGCTGTCGATCGAGCTCAACAGCGGCATCCGCCAGCAACTGACCATGGTGGTCGATCGGGAGCGCCTGCGCGTGCGCACCATCACCAACCGGCTCGCTGACGGCAAGGAACTGGTGAAGAACGGCGCGGTCACCGCCAATGGCGCGCGGACGCCGTGGCTGACCCGCTGCAAGGACGAGACCGACCAGGGTCTCCTCACCAGCATCGGCATGAAAAATCCCGGCCCCGCTGCACGCAAGGCCGGGAGTGCATTTCCTGATTGATCAGTACAATCCGCCGGTGCCCGAGCGGATCGCCCGGTCGGCATCGGGCGGGATATAGCCACCGCCCGGCGCGCCGGTGCCATCGCCGTAACCGACCACCGAATAATTGTCGGGCGGCGCGGTGCCGGGCTTGAACGCTTCGAGGATCGCCTTCGCCGTTTCCGGACCGGCGCGCATACCGGTCTTGGCGTCGACGCGGATCAGCTTGATGCCGGCGGGCACGCGGAACGGCATCGACGGCTTGTCGGCGAGCGCCGTCTTGAGGAAATCCTTGACGACGGGCGCCGCAAGATGACCGCCGGTCGCGCCACGACCGAGATGGCGCGGCTTGTCGTAGCCCATATAGACACCGACGACGATGTCCGGCGTATAGCCGATGAACCACGCATCCTTCTCATCGTTGGTGGTGCCGGTCTTGCCGGCGACCGGCTTGCCGACCTCGCGCAGGATCGTCGCGGTGCCGCGCTGCACGACGCCTTCCATCATCGACGTCATCTGATACGCGGTCATCGGGTCGAGCACCTGCTCGCGCCGGTCGACCAGCGACGGCTCCGGCTGGTTGGCCCATTTGTCGGCGTCGCAGCCGCGGCACTCGCGCTCGTCGTGCTTGTAGACGGTGTGGCCGTAGCGATCCTGGATGCGGTCGATCAGCGTCGGCTTCACGCGGCGTCCGCCATTGTCGAGCATGGCATAGCCCGACACCATGCGCAGCAGCGTGGTTTCGCCGGCGCCGAGCGCGAACGACAGATAGGGCGGCAGATCGTCATAGATGCCGAAGCGCTTGGCATATTCAGCGACCATCGGCATGCCGATGTCCTGCGCGAGCCGCACCGTCATCACGTTGCGCGAATGCTCGATGCCGAATCGCAGGGTCGAGGGTCCGTAGAACTTGCCTTCGTAGTTCTGCGGCGCCCAGACGCCCTGCCCGGCGCCCTGATCGATCTCCAGCGGCGCGTCGAGCACCTGCGTCGAGGGCGTATAGCCGTTATCGAGCGCGGCGGCGTAGACGAACGGCTTGAACGACGAACCCGGCTGACGCAGCGCCTGCGTTGCGCGGTTGAACTGGCTCTGATCGAACGAGAAGCCGCCGACCATCGCCAGCACGCGGCCTGTCGTCGGGTCCATGGCGACGATCGCGCCGGAGACTTCCGGCACCTGTCGCATGCGGAACTGGCCGTCCTGCTTCATCGGCTCGACATAGATCACGTCGCCCGGATTGAGCACCTGCGTGACCTTGGTAATCGCCTTGCCGCGCTGCGGGCCTTCCTTGGCCTTGGCCCACTTCACGCCATCGAGCGAAATGAGACCGATGTCGCGCGCCTTGCTGACGCCGCCGCCCGGCTCGCGCGGCGGCTGGATGCCGATGCGCGCGGTCTGATCGTTGACCTCGAGCACCACCGCGAGCTTCCACTGCACGTCGTTGAGCGCACGCACGTCGGCGAGCTTCACGCCCCAGTCGCCGCCGACGTCGATCCTGGTGACCGGACCGCGATAGCCGTCCTTCTCGTCGAAATTGACGAAGCCGTTGACCAGCACCTGCCGGGCCAGTTGCTGCAGTTTCGGATCGAGCGTGGTGCGGACCGACAGGCCGCCCTCGTAGAGCTTCTTCTCGCCGTAGCGTTCGTTGATCTCGCGGCGCACTTCCTCGGCGAAATATTCGGCGGCGAAGATATGCGCCCCGGTGCCGCGCACGGTCACGTCGAGGGGCGCCTTCTTCGCCTTTTCGGCGTCGGCGGCGGTGATCTTGCCGTCCTCGCGCATGCGGTCGATGACGTAGTTGCGACGCTCGATGGCGCGCTCGCGCGCGCGGAACGGATTGAGCAGGCTCGGCGCCTTCGGCAGCGCGGCGAGATAAGCCGCTTCCGCGATCGTCAGTTCGTGCACCGACTTGTCGAAATACAGGAGCGAGGCCGCGGCGATGCCGTAGGCGCTGAAGCCGAGATAGATCTCGTTCAGATACAGTTCGAGGATTTTGTCCTTGCTGTAGGTGCGCTCGATCTTGAGCGCGAGCAGCGCTTCCTTGATCTTGCGCGTGAACGACACTTCGTTGGTCAGCAGGAAGTTCTTGGCGACCTGCTGAGTGATGGTCGAGGCGCCCTGCGGGCGGCGGCTCGATCCCATGTTCTGGATATACAGAAGACCGGCGCGGGCGATGCCACCGAAGTCGAGGCCGCCGTGCTCATAGAAATTCTTGTCTTCCGCCGAGACGAAAGCGTTGAGGACCAGCTTCGGCACCGCCTGAATCGGCAGATAAAGCCGGCGCTCGCGCGCATATTCGGCGAGCAGCGAGCCGTCGGCCGCGTGCACGCGCGTCATCACCGGCGGTTCATAGTCCTGGAGCTGCGAATAATCCGGCAGGTCCTTGGAGTAGTGCCACAACAGACCCGCGGTCGCGGCCACGCCGACGACGAACAGGATCGTCCCGGCGGCGAACAGGAAGCCCAGAAAGCGAAAGACGAGTTTCATTCAGTGGTCCGGCCATTCGCCCGGGTTGGCGGCAGAGAGCAGCATGACTGCGATGGCATCCCCGCCACCGTCTGGTCAGCGATCGTCCGGGCAATGCCGCAGGATATGCCTGCCGTTTTATGTTGAAACTGAGGCCGGCCCACCGCATCCGCTCCGTTATTAGTTACCGCCATTCGCCCCGGCCAGCCGGGTCGCGAAGAACGAATCGACAGCCTGAACGATGGAATCGGCGGTGCGCGCGCGCCAGGCCTCCGACATCAATTGCTTGAGGTCGTCCTTGGTCGAGACATAGCCAAGTTCGAGCAGAACCGAGGGCACGTCCGGCGCCAGCAGAACGCGGAAGCCGGCCGACTTCATCGGGTGTTTATGCATCCGCGCGACCCGCTTCATCTCGTTGACCAGTCCGGCCGCGAACTTGGCCGAGAACGTCTTGGTCTCGCGCTGGGCGAGGTCGATCAGAATATCGGCGACGTCGTTGGGTTCGGCGGCGAGATCGACGCCGGAGATCACGTCGGCGCGATTTTCGGCCTCCGCCAGCCGGGCCGCCTGGGCGTCGGAAGCCTTTTCCGACAACGTGTAGACCGTCGCACCTTCCGCCTCGCCTTCGCCTTTGGGCAGCGCGTCGGCGTGAATGGAAATGAACAGCGCCGCCTGGCGCTGGCGGGCGAACTTCACGCGACCGGCGAGCGGTATGAACGTGTCGTCGGTCCGGGTCATGGCGACGCGGTATTTGCCGCTCTTTTCCATGCGGTCGCGCAGCATGGTGGCGAAATCGAGCACGATGG
>JAEWJH010000049.1 GCA_023386635.1 Pseudomonadota bacterium | reverse complement strand
CGATTTCTTGTCGTCGTCGAGGAGCGCGATCTTCTCGCGCAGCGCGGCCAGTTCGGCCTCGAGTTCGCCGATGCGCTTCTCGGCGGCATCGAGCTGCTCGGTGGTGGCGCGGCGGCTGTCGGCGAGGCTGCGGCGTTGCGCCGTTTCCTGAGCGAGTTGGCGCTCCAGTTCGGCGATCTGCGCGCGGTTGCTGGCGACTTCGTTGTTGAGTTCCGTCCGGGTGCTTTCGAGCCCGCGCGCGGTTTCGCGCGACAGTTCCAGATCTTCGCGCAGCCGCTCCAATTCGGCCTCGTAGGCCGTGGCCTTCTTCTCGACGTTGTAGAACTCGCTCCGCAGCGTCTCGTAGGAGGTGCGGCTCTCGTCCAGCGCGCCGCGCAGGCTGAGCGAGTTGGATTTCTCCTGCTCCAGCGCCCGCAGCGTATTGTTGAACGGCGCGACGATCTTGGCGAAGGCGTCCTTGAGCTCGTCAAGCTCGGTGATCTTGCGGCCGGTATCGACCAGCAGGTTGCGCAGCGCCTCGTTTTCCTCGCCGATTCGCGCGCCGATCTCGCTCATGCTCTGCGGATCGAATTTCGCGGCGTGATGGCCGTTGCCATTGCCGTGCGGATGGCCGTTACCATTTCCATGGCCTTGCGGGGTGCCCGGCGCCGGCTGCGCGGCCGTGCGGGCCGGATCAACGGCTTGATTGGTGAGGCCTTGGCTGGTTTTGCCGAAAAAGTCGGTCAGCTTACTCATTACGCTCTCCACGCCGGCAACACCGGATCGGCTGTTAAGATATTCTAAAGGAAGGTAAATTGAAACACGCGCACTCTCTGGAGATCGACGTGTACGATTTATGGTTAAGGCGCAAATGTGGCGAGAAATAAAGGTTTTCAGAGCGTGTTAACCATGAATGCACAGGCGGATGCGACGGCCGAGGGCGTCGATGGTGTCACCCGCTACGCCTACAAGCCATCGCTGATGGGACCGATGTTCTCGTTCGCGCTCACGCCGACGGCGCTGACGTGGAGTCGCGGCCGCCATTCCGGGGAGATCCGTTACGACCAGATCACGCGACTGCGGATGTCGTTCCGTCCCGCGACCATGCAGCGCGGCCGCTACCAGCTGGAGGTGTGGTCGAGCGTCGCACCGCGGATTCCGGTCATCTCGGGAACAGTGCGCAGCATGGTCGAGATGCAGTCGCAGGCGCCGGAATACCGTACCTTCGTGACAGAATTGCATCAGCGGATCGCGGAGGCGGGCGCCACGCCGCGGTGCGAGGCGGGCCTGTTCCCGCCGATTTACTGGATCGGCGTGACCGTGCTCGCTCTCACATCGCTTGCCATGGCGGCGATGATCGTTCGCGCGCTGCAGGCCGGCGTATGGGGCGGGGCGGCCTTCGTGCTCGCGTTCCTCGCGCTGTTCCTCTGGCAGGGCGGACAGTTCTTCCGCCTCAACCGGCCGGGCCTCTACGCGGTCGCGAACCCGCCGGCGGCATTGCTGCCAACCTCGTAGTCGCTCAGTTACGCACCACCAGCACCGAGCATTTCGCGTATCGCACCACATGCCCGGCATTCGAGCCGAGGAAATAGGTGCGCATCGCCGGGCGATGCGACGTCATCACGATCAGATCGGCGTTGATGGTTTTCGCCTCTTCGAGGATCTCGTGATAGATGCCGCCCTGCCGCACGGCGCTGGTGACGCGATCACCCAGCGCGCATTCCGACACCAGGGCCTTCATCGTCTCCTCGGCGGTCTGGCGCTGATTGGTGTCGAAGTCCGCCGGCACGTATTCCGCCAGCATCACCGGCGTCAGCGACAGGACGTTCAGCAGATGGATAGTGCCGCCGCTGGCTTTCGCCAATTCCATGGCCTGTTTGATGGCCGGGCGGGCGATCTCGACCTCGGCCAGATCGAGCGGAACGAGAATGCGTTGATACATGGTGCGACCCCGGCGTGTTGCGCCGTCCTCCGGTGAGCCCGGCCATATTCTGTCATTATTTCCGGCGCGGCGTGAGAAAAATCAAAGTTCATTCGGTCGCAGCGACGAGGTCGCGCGGTGCGATAAAGCGGTCGAGCCGCCCGCTCTGCGGACGAATCTCGCGCCACGATGACGTGCCGACAAGGGTGATGCCGACAAGGCCGCTGGTCGGCAGGCCCTCGCGCAGCTTTTCCCGCGTCTGCGCGTCGCCCGAGGCGAGCAGCAAGGTGGCGGTGTCGTGCAGTCCCGGATTATGCCCGACCAGCATCAGACTTTGCGTCTTGTCCGATTGCGCGCGGATCACATCGAGGATGTCCATCACCGAGGCATTGAACAGGCGCGGCTCGGAAATCGTCGCCGGCGGATGCGACAGCGCCGGCGCGATTGCGGCCCAAGTCTCCTGCACCCGTGCCGCGGTGGAGAGCACCGTACGGTCGGCACGAATCGCATGGCGTTCGAGATAGACCCCCATCCGCTGTGCGTCGTCCTGGCCGGACGCAGCAAGCCTCCGGTCGTGATCCCTCCCGGTTGGCGAGGCGGCTTCGGCTTTGGCATGGCGGAGCAGGTATAGCTGCAACATAGGTGACGATACTCTCTCCGGTGGTTTCAATGTGGGGGACAGTCTACCATGCCACCTCTCCCCCCGGGCATGACGGCATAGTAATAAGCCGCGATGAATGGTCTCATGGATTCCCTGGAACACGGCGGCGCCGAGGCGGCGTCCGTGCCGTTCGCTTCGGACTGGTATGCGGCGGAAGCAGTGGCGGCTCCCGCGCGTCAGGCGCTGGCGATCGATCTCGACGTCGATGTCTGCGTGGTCGGTGGCGGCCTCGCCGGCCTGACCGCGGCGCGGGAGGTGGCACGGCGCGGATGGTCCGTGGTCGTGCTCGAAGCCGGGCGGATCGGCGGCTCCGCCTCCGGGCGCAATACCGGCTTCGTGCTGCCGGGTTTCGGCGAGGAGCTCGATACGATCGTCGAGCGTATCGGCGAGGATCATGCCCGCGAATTGTGGGCGCTGTCGGAGCGCGGCCTCGCTTATGTGCGCGAGACCATCGCCGAGACGAAGATGCCTGGCGTCAAGCAGGAGCCGGGCTGGCTCTATGTCGCCAAGACCGACCGCGACGCGGAGATGGAAAAGCTCGCGGCCGATCTGCGCGATTTCGGCACCGATGCGGAATACTGGTCGCGGGAGCGCGTCCGTGCGCAATTGCCGACGGAACGCTATTTCGGTGCGGTGTATTATCCGCGCGCCTTCGCGATCAATCCGCTCAATTACGTGCTCGGGCTCGCCGCCGCTGCGGAGGCGGCGGGCGTTCGCATTTTCGAGGGTACGCCTGCGGTGTCGATCGATCCGGCCGGCGTGCGCAAACGGATCACCACGCCGCTCGCACGCGTGCGCGCCGCGCATGTGGTCATGGCGGGCAATGTCGATCTCGGGCCGTTGATGCCGCGACTTTCGGCGACGCTGGTGCCGATCACCACCTATGTGATGGTGACGGAGCCGCTCGGGCCGAAGCTCGCCGACACGCTCGCCTATCGCGGCGCGGTCAGCGACGGCGATCGCGCCGACAATCATTATCGCATCGTCGGCGGCGACCGGCTGATGTGGTCCGGCCGGATGACCACGTCGCCGCGCAATCCGCGCCGTTATGCGCGCACGCTCGCGCGTGACATCATGCGGCTTTATCCGCAACTCGGTCCGGTGACTGCCGCGCATCTTTGGAACGGCACGCTCGGCATGCCGATCCATCGTATGCCGCAGATCGGCGAACTCTATCCCGGCGTCTGGGTGGCGAGCGGTTTCGGCGGCCACGGCCTCAACACCACGGCGATGGCGGGTGAACTCGTCGCGCGCGGCATCGTCGAGGCGGACGAGACCTGGCGACTGTTCGCGCCCTATGAGCTTGTCTGGGCGGGCGGCACGACCGGCCGTGCGGTGATGCGCGCTCTGTCGCTGGTGGGCCGCCCGGTCGATCAGTTGCATCAAGCTTGGGCGCGATCCCGTGAGCGCGCGCGCCGCCGCAAGGAAGCGCGCCGTGCGGCACGACGGAAACTGGCGGAGGCGGCTGCGGCTTTGACGCCGTCCGGCGTCGTCACGCCCGAACCGGCGGAGCCCGTCGCCCTGCCGCCCGCCGTGGATGTCATGCCGGATTCGCCGGTGGCTGCGCATCAACCGCAGCCGGCGATGGAACCTGATACGCCGTCGCCCGCCGCTGTGGCCGAAAAGCCCGTGGAACCCGCGTTGAAACCCAAGCGCCGAAAAAAGGGGAAGAAAAAGCCGGCGGCATCCGCTAACAAGACGGTGGAAACGGCTGGTTCGTGAGTGGATGTCGAATGCGGAAGTCGGGGCGGATTCTGAGAGCGGGATTGGTTGCGAGTGCGGTTTTGGCAACCTCGCCGGCGTTGGCTGACTCGCGCTGGTTCTCGCCCGACTGGTTTTCCGGTCCGTGGACCGTCACGCTCGGCGCCGAGGGCCGCGTGCTTCCCACTTATGAAGGATCGAGCAATTACCGCTTTATGCCGTTGCCGATATTCGACATTCGGCGCGCGGGCACGCCGCGACGGTTCAAATCATCGCGGGACGGCGCCAGCATCGGCATCATCGAGTTCAATAATTTCCGCATGGGGCCGACATTCAAAGTGCGCCAACAGCGTCGCGAAGGCGATGATGCCAAGCTGGCCGGTCTCGGCAATGTCGACTTCGCGATCGAGGTCGGCGGTTTCGCCGAGTATTGGTTCACGCCCTGGCTGCGCACCCGCGGCGAACTGCGCCAGGGCGTCAACGGCCATTACGGGCTGACTGGCGATCTCACGGCCGATGTCGTTGTGCCGGTGACGACCCAGCTCACATTGTCGGGCGGCCCGCGTCTGGCGTTCGACAGCGGCAAGACGATGCGGACCTATTTCGGCGTCGATCCGGTGCAGTCTGCTTTGTCGGGACTGCCGGTCTATAATCCGTCGGGCGGCATGCGGTCTTACGGTCTCGGCGCCATGGCGCGCTACGAAATCACGCCGCAGTGGGCGACGCATGTGTTTGTCGAATATGCGCGACTGACGGGCTCGGCCGCGGATTCGCCGCTGGTGGCGCTGCGCGGCTCGCGCGACCAGGTGATGACCGGCCTCGGCGTCACTTATTCGTTCGACGTCGGCCCGTTCTTCCGCTGACATTTAATCTGGTACGCGATCGCTGCCGTCATTCCGGGGCGTGGGAAGCACGAACCCGGAATTCAGACATAGGATTCGACGCTGGTTCCGGGTTGGCCGCTGTCGCGGCGCCCCGGAATGACTGCGGATATTATTCGCCTGTCAGCGTCCGTCGCGCCTTGCCATGAACGCGAGGCGCTCGAACAGATGCACGTCCTGCTCGTTCTTGATCAGCGCGCCGGCGAGCGGCGGGATCAGCTTCTTGTTGTCGCGCTCGCGCAACGTCTCCGGGCTGATGTCTTCGACCATCAGCAGCTTGAGCCAGTCCAGCAGTTCCGACGTCGACGGCTTCTTCTTCATGCCCGGGACGTCGCGGATTTCGTAGAACAGCTTGAGTGCCTCGGCGACCAGCCGCTGCTTGATGCCGGGGAAATGCACGTCAATGATGGCGCGCATTGCATCCGGGTCGGGGAAGCGGATGTAGTGGAAGAAACATCGGCGCAGGAAGGCGTCCGGCAATTCCTTCTCGTTGTTCGAGGTAATGATGACGATCGGGCGCTTGGCGGCCTTGATGGTCTCGCCGGTCTCGTAGACGTGGAATTCCATGCGGTCGAGTTCGAGCAGCAGATCGTTGGGGAATTCGATGTCGGCCTTGTCGATCTCGTCGATCAGCAAGACAGGGCGCTCCGGCGCCGCGAAAGCATCCCACAATTTGCCGCGGCGGATATAGTTGCGGATATCCTTGACCCGTTCGTCGCCCAACTGACTGTCGCGCAGTCGCGAGACCGCGTCGTACTCGTAGAGACCCTGTAGCGCCTTGGTGGTGGATTTGACGTGCCACTCGATCAACGGCGCGCCGAGCGCGCGGGCGACTTCCAGCGCCAGCACGGTCTTGCCGGTGCCGGGCTCGCCCTTGATCAGCAGCGGCCGCTCCAGCGCCACGGCGGCATTGACCGCGACCTTGAGGTCGTCGGTGGCGACATACTGTTCCGTGCCTTCAAACCGGGCCATGATTCCTCACTTGTCGGGGGTGCAAACTAGGCGGCTTGCGCGCTCGCATCAATGTGAAGCGGCGTGAGGCTGAGTTGACGCCACGCGGACCCGATCTGCGCTAGAACAACAGCAGAGGAGACAGTGCATGCTCAATCGCCGAACTTTGCTGACCGGGACCGCCGGCGCCGCCGCCGTGCTGATCGGTGCCCAGCGTTTCACCCAAGGATCCGCTATGGCCGCACCCGAGATCGTCAAGACCGATGCCGAATGGCGCAAGCAGCTTACGCCGCAGCAATATGCGGTGCTGCGCAAGCACGACACCGAGCGGCCGGGCTCGAGCCCGCTCAATCACGAGAAGCGCAAGGGCACGTTCGCCTGTGCCGGCTGCGACCTGCCGCTGTTTTCGTCCGAGACCAAGTTCGAGAGCGGCACCGGCTGGCCGAGCTTCTGGCAGCCGCTGCCGAACGCGATCGGCACCACGGTCGATAAGTCGATGTTCATGACCCGTACCGAGGTGCATTGCCGCCGCTGCGAGGGCCATCTTGGCCATGTGTTCGACGATGGCCCGAGGCCGACGGGGCTGCGCTACTGCATGAACGGTCTGTCGCTGACCTTCAAGCCGGCGACCGGCGGGGCGGCTTGAACCGGTCCATCGGGGGCCGATCCGGCAGTATTGCCCGGCAAAACCTGCCGTAGACGGCAATAAACGACCCGGCTTCGGCCGGGTCTTTTTATTTAAGTATTTGAAATAATTGGTATTTTTAACTGGCACGCAGCTTGCTGTTCTGCCGTTGGATGGCGTGCGCCTTCAGGGGGAAGGCGGGCGCGCCAATGTGGAGAACGGGTCATGGGTATTTTCGGGGCGCTTACCACCGCGGTGACGGGACTGCGGTCGCAGGCTTACGCGCTGGAAAACGTGTCGGGCAACATCGCCAACTCGCAAACCACGGCGTTCAAGCGCATCGACTCGAGTTTCGAGGACATGATCCCCGACAACTCGGTGACGCAGCAGCTCGCCGGCAGTGTCGCGGCTCGTTCGCGCACCACCAATACGGTCCAGGGTGACATCCAGTCCGCCTCGGTCGGCACCTTTATGGCGATCAACGGCGACGGCTTCTTCGTGGTCAGCAAGCCGGACAGCTTCACCAACGGCAATCCCAATTTCACCGGCAACGAGCTTTATACCCGCCGCGGCGATTTCCAGCCCGACAAGAGCGGCTATCTGGTCAATGGCGCCGGATATTACCTGATGGGTGTCCCGGTCGATCCCCTGACGGGCCTGGCGACCAGCAGCACGCCGCAGATGCTGCAATTCCAGAACAGCTATCTGCCGGCGCAGCCGACCACCCAGATCGACTATCACGCCAATCTGGCGAGCACGACGGCGGCGCTCGACACCAGCAAATTCTCTGCCAACCCGGTCTATGGCGCGGCCGCCGTCGCCAAGCTGACCGGCACCGGCGCGACGCTGGCTGCCGACGCCCCGGCCACGCTGAAGGGTACGGTGGACCTGACAACGTTCTCTTCCGCCGGCGGCACGCTGGTGCTCGGCTCGACCAGCATCACCATTGGTGCAGGCGCGAACCTCGCGGCGGTGAAGGCTGCGATCAACGCGCAAACCGGCACGACCGGTGTGACGGCGGGGGATGACGGCAACGGCCACCTGACCCT
>JAEWJH010000137.1 GCA_023386635.1 Pseudomonadota bacterium | reverse complement strand
TCGCCGCGCGGGGTCGCGAGCTTGGCGACGAGCGACCAGTATTCGCGGGCGACGAACTTCTCGATTTCCAATTCGCGGTCGCAAACGAGCCGCAGCGCGACCGACTGGACGCGCCCGGCCGAGCGCGCGCCGGGGAGCTTGCGCCACAGCACGGGAGAAAGAGTGAAGCCGACCAGGTAGTCGAGCGCGCGGCGCGCCAGATAGGCGTCGACCAGCGCGCTGTCGATCGGGCGCGGGTGCTTGAGCGCCTCCGTGACCGACTGCTTGGTAATGGCGTTGAAAACGACGCGCTCGACCGTCTGGTCCTTGAGCGCCTTCTTTTCCTTGAGCACTTCGAGAACGTGCCAGGAGATCGCTTCGCCTTCCCGGTCAGGGTCGGTGGCGAGAACCAGCGTGTCGGCATTCTTCAGGGCGCGGGCGATATCGCTGACGCGCTTCTGTGACTGCGGGTCGACCTCCCAGAGCATGCGGAAATCGTGCTCGGGATCGACCGAACCGTCCTTGGCCGGCAGGTCGCGGATATGGCCGAACGAGGCCAGAACCTCATAGCCTGCGCCAAGATACTTATTGATCGTCTTGGCCTTGGACGGTGATTCGACAACAACAAGTTTCATATATTTCAACGTGTTAGCTGCCAGACCGCACGCGGAAGAGCTGGCAGAATCGACCCTGGGTCAGGTCCGGAACATGGGAGCGGGGGGATAGCCTGTCAAACCGAGGCCAGACCCGGCCTCGAGCCGCCCGTTGTAAAGTCAGCGGAATACGGCGCGCCGGCCCCCATGGCAATACCGGATTGGACACAACCTGAAATTGTGTATTTGAAATTACTCTCTAAATTAGATATGCTTTTTATCGGCTTGCCGAGCCGAATTTGTCCCTGAACCGTTCGTGAGCCCGATGGCTGCGCGTCCTTCTTTCTCCCCGGTCGAACCTGAACGCGACGATGCTGCGGTTGCCCGCTATATCGCGTCGATGTCCGGGGATTTGGCGCGGCTCGCCCGCACCAGCGGCTTCCAGACCCTCGGTTATCTCCTGGAAATCGCCCAGCTTGAGGCGGAGCAGTCCGCGGCGCCGCCGCCTCGCTGATCAACGAGCCGGAATACCCAGTTTCTCCAGCAGTGCTGCCGTGGGATGGCCGTCCGGCAACATGCCGAACTTCACCTGTTCGGCGCGGATATTGTCGCGCAGGTCGAAATCGATATGCGCGTCGAACTCGTTGACCTTGTAGCCGAGCGCGGCCAGCTTTTTCTGCAAGGCCACGCGTGCGTCGCGGGGAAGCTGGACGTCGTCAGCCGGCCAAGGCGTCTTGAACGGGGCCGCGCCGCGAATGCGGTCGGCGAGGTGGCCGACGGCAATCGCATAGGCATCGGAGTTATTATATTCCTTCAGCACCGCGAAGTTCTCGGTGACGATGAAACCCGGGCCTTTGGCTCCGCTCGGAAAGAACAGGATGCCGTCGCCGCGCGTCGGGAACGCCGCACCATCGGCGCGGCGCACGCCGAGCTTGTTCCAATCGGCGAATGACGCGCGGCTCTTGCGGTAATCGAAGCCGGCCGGCACCAGCACTTCAAAGCCCCATGGCAGGCCCATTACCCACTTCTGCTTGTGCAGATAATTGCCAGTCGAGCCGAGCACATCCGGCACGCTGTTCCAGATGTCGATCTTGCCGTCCTTGTTGAAATCGATGGCGTAGTCGATGACGTTGGTCGGCATGAACTGGGTCTGGCCCATGGCACCGGCCCAGGAACTCACCATCTGCGCGCGCGGGACGCGATCGTCCTGCATGATCTTGAGCGCGACCACCGTCTCCTTGCGGAAATACGGATCGCGGAAACGGATCGCCGCGAGGGTGCCGAGCGACCGGAACACGTCCCACTTGTCCTTCATCGCGCCGTAGGACGTCTCCATGCCCCAAATGGCCAGGAGCACCCAGCGATCGACGCCGTACTGACGCTCGACCGCATCGAAGGTCCGCTTCCACTCTTCGGCTTTGCGCTTGCCGTTGGCGATGTTGGCGGCCGATGCGATGCCGTTCACATAGACGCCGACCGGGCGGCCATATTCGGGCTGCCGGTGGATCGCATTGATGACGCGTTGATCGGCGGTGAGGCCGGCAAACGCCTGATCGAAGGTGGCGCGGGTGATGCCTTTGGCCTGCGCTTCCGGCCACAGCGAACGAACGAAAGCCTGGAAATCCACCGACGACGATTTGCTCTGCGCCGACGCCGCAGCAGGCCAGATCAGCGTGGCGGCGACGAGCGCGGCGAAGGCGAGCGGGCGCAGAATCATACCGACATTCTATATCAGCGAGACCAGTCCGCCGCCGTGGCGTTCCACACGCCCGGCCAGTTCCAGTTCCAGAAGCACGGTCCGGACGATGGCCGCCGACGTCTCCGACAGGCGCACGAGATCGTCGATCGACGCCGGGGAAGGTCCGAGCAGGGCGATTACCCGTTCGCGTTGATCGCGGCTGGGCTCGAAATCCGCCGGCCGTTCGTCGTCCGCGTCCGGCTCGCGCATCGGCAGGTCGATGTCGCGGCCGATGATCGGCTCGAGGACGTGGATCACGTCGGCGGCTTCGGTCACCAGTGTCGCGCCTTGTTTGATCAGACCATTGGTGCCATCGGCGCGCGGGTCGAGCGGCGAGCCCGGCACGGCGAACACCTCGCGGCCTTGCTCGCCGGCCAGCCGCGCGGTGATCAGCGATCCGGAGCGGCGCGCGGCTTCGACGATGACGACGCCGAGCGACAGGCCCGAGATCAGCCGGTTGCGGCGCGGGAAATCGCGCGCCCGCGGCTCCCAGTTGAGCGGCATTTCCGAGACGGCGGCGCCGTGCGGCAGGATCGCGTCGAGCAGCGGCACATGCTCCGCCGGATAGATCCGGTTGTGACCGCCGGCGAGCACGGCGATGGTGCCGGTCGACAGGCTGGCGCGATGCGCGCCGGCGTCGATCCCTCTCGCCAGGCCCGAGACGATGCCGAAGCCGGCGGCGCCGAGATCGTGCGCGATCCGTTCGGCGAATTTTACGCCGACCGCCGAGGCGTTGCGTGAACCGACGATGGCGACGAGCGGTTGGGTGAGCACCGAGCGGTGTCCCCGCACCGCAAGGATCGGCGGAGGATCGTCGATGGCGGTGAGCCGCGCCGGATAGGCGGCTTCGCCGAGCGCCACCAGCGCGATGCCGTGGTCGCGTGCGGCTTTTAATTCGGCTTCCGCTTCCGCGCGCGAGGGAATGCGTCCCGGCCTTGCCGCGCCGCCGCGTCGCGCAAGGTCGGGTAGTGCAGTGAGCGCGGCGGCCGCACCACCATAATGATTGATCAGGGTCCGAAACGTGCGCGGGCCGACATGGTCGGCGCGGATCAGGCGCAACCAGTCGATCCGTTGCTCGTCGGTCAGTGTGATCCGTCCGCGTGTGCTCACGGTATTGCCCCCGGATGGGGAGCATCGCGCAAGGCGCCGCGCGATACAACCGGGAGTGGCGGGAGCGACCTAGCGGCTGCCGATCCGGGTCTCGGTGCCGGCGCGCAGACGAGCGATATTCTGCCGGTGCATGATCCACAGCAGCACCGTGAGCAGCGCCATCAGCACGGCCGCATCGTGTGCGCCGAGCCACCACAGCACGAACGGCGTGACAGCGCTGGCGCCGAGCGCGGCGACCGACGAATAGCGAAACGCCGCGGCGAGCCCGAGCCACACCGCGCCGAACACCAGCGCCGCCGGCCAGGCGAGACCGATCAGGATGCCGATATAAGTGGCGACGCCTTTACCGCCCTTGAATGTCAGCCACACCGGAAAGAGGTGACCGAGAAACGCGCCGAGCGCGGCGACGACCGCCGTATCGGCTCCGAGCCAATGGCCGGCAATCAGCACCGCGGCGGTGCCTTTGAGCGCATCGCCGAGCAAAGTCGCTGCGGCAAGGCCCTTGCGGCCGGTGCGCAGCACATTGGTCGCGCCGATATTGCCCGAGCCGATGCTGCGGATGTCTTGCGTGCCGGCAAACCGCGTCAGGACCAGCCCGAACGGGATCGAGCCGAGCAGATAGCCGAGAACGAGGGCAGCAAGATACGTCATGCGTGCGTATACACCGTGCGGCCGGCGACGATGGTGCGAACCACGCGGCCCTGCATCCGTGCTTCGTCGAACGGGGTGTTCTTGGATTTCGACCGCAACTGATCGCGGTCGACTATCCACGGCGTGTCGGGATCAATCACGATCACATCGGCCGGCGCGCCGGCACGCAACGTGCCACCGGGCAGGCCGAGCAGTTTCGCCGGATGAGACGACATGGCGCGCAGCAACTCCGAAAGCGTCAATTCGTCATTGTGAACCAGGCGCAGGCCGGCCGCCAGCATGGTCTCCATGCCGATCGCGCCCGGTGCGGCTTCCGCGAACGGCAGCCGCTTGGTTTCCACGTCCTGCGGATTGTGATCGGACATGATGACGTCGACGAGACCGGATTTCACCGCGTCGACCAGCAGCATGCGGTCCTGTTCGCCGCGCAGCGGTGGTTTGAGCTTGAGGAAGGTCCGGTAGGGTCCGATATCGATTTCGTTCAGCGTGAGGTGATTGATCGAGGCCGCCGCCGTGACGGGAAGACCGGCATCCTTGGCGCGCTTGAGCACATCGAGCGATTCGGCGCAGGTGATCGACGCGGCGTGATAGCGCCCGCCGGTGAGACCGACGAGGCGGATATCGCGCTCGAGCATCACCGTTTCGGCCGCTTTCGGCACGCCAAGAAGGCCGAGCCGCGCGGCGAATTCGCCTTCGTTCATCACGCCTTCGCCGACGAGGTCGGCATCTTCGGTGTGGTGGACGATCAGCGCATCGAAGTCGCGGGCATAGGTGAGCGCGCGGCGCATCACCTGGGCATTGGCGACGCTGTGGTCACCGTCGGTGAAGGCAATGGCGCCCGCGGCCTTGAGGAGGCCGATCTCTGTCATCTCCTTGCCGGCGAGGCCTTTGGTCAGCGCCGCCATCGGCAGGACGTTGACGATGGCGGTGTCGCGCGCGCGCCGCAGCAGGAAGTCGACGGTGGCGGGATTGTCGATCGCCGGCGAGGTGTCGGGCTGGCAGACGATGGTGGTGACGCCGCCGGCGGCGGCGGCCTGGCTCGCGGACGCCAGCGTTTCGCGATGGCCGGCGCCCGGTTCGCCGACGAAGGCCCGCATGTCGATCAGGCCCGGCGCCACGACCTTGTCGCGGCAGTCGATCACCGTCGTGCCTTCCGGCACGCCGGCTGCGCCGATGCCGCGCTTTGCTTCGCGGATCAGCCCGTCGACGATCAGCACGTCGCCGATCGTGTCGAGATCGCGCGAGGGATCGATGATCCGTGCATTGGCGAGCAGGAGGGGCGAGCGATCGGGTGTCATGGGATACGCTCACGCATTGGGGAGATTGCGCGACAGAGCTTCGAGCACAGCCATCCGCACCGCGACGCCCATCTCCACCTGTTCGCGGATCAGCGAGCGCGCGCCATCGGCAACGATCGAGTCGATCTCGACACCCCGGTTCATCGGCCCGGGATGCATCACCAGCGCATCCTTCTTGGCGTAAGCGAGCTTCTTCTCGTCCAGCCCGTAGAAGTGGAAGTATTCGGACAGGGACGGCACGAACGAGCCGTTCATCCGTTCGAGCTGCAATCGCAGCATCATCACGATATCGGCGTCGGCCAGACCTTCGCGCATGTCGCGCGCGACCTCGACGCCGAGGCGGTCGACCTCAGGGGGCAGCAGGGTGGAGGGGGCGACGACGCGGACCCGTGCGCCCATGGTCATCAGCAGAAGGATATTCGAGCGCGCCACCCGCGAATGCAGGATGTCGCCGCAGATCGCAACGAGAAGCCCTTCAAGCCGGCCCTTGTTGCGGCGGATGGTCAGTGCGTCGAGCAGCGCTTGCGTCGGATGCTCGTGCGCGCCGTCACCGGCATTGACCACCGAACAGTCGAGCTTGCTGGCGAGAAGGGCAACCGCCCCGGAGGCGCGGTGCCGCACCACCAGCAGATCGGGGTGCATGGCGTTGAGCGTCATCGCCGTGTCGATCAGCGTCTCGCCCTTTTTCATCGCGGACGAGCCGACCGACATATTCATGACGTCGGCGCCGAGCCGCTTGCCGGCCAGTTCGAACGAGGACTGGGTCCGTGTCGAGGATTCGAAGAACAGATTGATCTGCGTGCGGCCGCGCAGCGAGGTGCGTTTCTTCTCGACCTGGCGGTTGAGTTCGACGAATTCCTCGGCGAGGTCCAGAAGGCCGGTGATGTCCGGAGGCGAAAGACCTTCGATCCCCAACAAATGTTTCTGGTTGAGGACGAATTGGGATTTCGGCGCGCTGGTCATTAAAGCGACGTCTATAGGCTCCTTCCTCAAGGCGGGCAAGACGCCGATCCCGGTCGCGGCGCGGGGTCCACAACGTGTTAGTCTCAAAAATTAGTCGGGGCCTTTTCACGAAGGAAAGCATCATGACCGACATCGGGCCGGCGTCGGCCGGCACGCTCGACAACCAGCCGCCGCCTTACGGCGATGTCGATCTGTTCGGCAGCGATCCGGCCCTGATGGCGGCGGTCCGGACATTCGGTGCCGCAGAGGCTGTGCACGATCTTGCGGCGTTCGGTCGCCGATGGGGCCGGGCGGACCTGTTCGCTGCGGCGGAAACGGCCAACGAGCGCATCCCGCAACTCATCACCGGCGCCGACGGACGCCGCGACGTGGTGGCGTTCGACGAAAGCTATCACCGCTTCATGCGCGAGAGCATCGCCGACGGTCTGCAAGCGTCCACCTGGAGTGCGGCCGGCGCACGCGCGCCGGCCCCGGCCGAAATGGCGCGCGCTGCGCGCTTCTACATGGTCGCGCAGGTCGAGAACGGACATATGTGTCCGATCACCATGACCCGTGCGGCGGTGGCCGCGCTGCAGGCGCAGCCCGATCTGCTCACGCAGCTGATGCCGCAGATCGCCAGCCGTCATTACGATCCGCGCTTCCTGCCGTGGGGAGAGAAGCACGGCATGACGCTCGGCATGGGCATGACAGAGCGTCAGGGCGGCACCGATTTGCGCAGCAACACCTCGCGCGCCCTTAGCGATGGCGACCACTACCGGATCACCGGTCACAAATGGTTCATGTCGGCGCCGATGTGCGATGCCTTTCTGGTGCTGGCGCAAGCGGACGGCGGACTGACCTGTTTCTTCATGCCGCGTTTTCGCCCGGACGGCACGGTCAACCACCTCATCTTCCGGAAGCTGAAGGACAAGCTCGGCAACCGCTCCAACGCGTCGTCGGAAGTGGACTTCGAGGATGCCTATGCATTGCGGGTCGGCGACGAGGGGCGCGGCATCCGCACCATCCTCTCGATGGTGCAATTGACGCGGCTCGATTGCGCGATCTCGTCTGCCGGGCTGATGCGTGCGGCGCTGGCGCGGGCGCTGCATCACACCCGTCACCGGATCGTGTTTCAGAAGCATCTCGCCGATCAGCCGATGATGACGACGGTGCTGGCCGATCTCGCCCTGACCAGCGAGGCGGCCATGGCGCTGGCGTTGCGGCTGGCGCGTGCGTTCGATCATGCGGCGACCGACGAAGGCGAGGCGGCCTATGCCCGGCTGATGACGCCGGCGGTGAAATACTGGATCTGCAAGACCGCGCCGGGTTTCGTCTATGAGGCGATGGAGTGTCTCGGCGGCAATGGCTACGTCGCCGACAGCGCGATGCCTCGGCTGTATCGCGATGCACCGGTCAATGCGATCTGGGAAGGCTCCGGCAATGTGATGGCGCTCGACGTTTTGCGGGTGTTGCGCGACGGTGCGCAGGCGCGCGCGGTGCTCGATGCGCTGCGGCGGGTCACGACGGGGCTGCCCGGTGCCAATGCTGCCTGTGACGATCTCTTGAGCGCGGCGCAGGATCCGGCGCTGGAGCGGCATGCGCGCGATCTCGTCGAGCGGCTGGCGGTCCTGGCCGCAGCAGGCGCCCTGGCGGAAATGGGGTCTCCGGCCGCCGTTTCCTTTGCCGAGAGCCGGCTTGCCCGGTCGCGCGGCTCGCTGTTCGGGGCGATGACGCTGTCGGAGGGGTCGGCCGGGGACGTGTTGGCCCGTGCCGTATCGGAAAGGTGAACTGACCTCTCACACACGAATCCCCCACAGAGTTGTGATGGCAAGGCTGCTGCGAGGCGGGAACGTCTTTTTTAGCAGCGAGTTGTCCCGTCGAACCGCCCGCTTGCGCGCGGCGGAAATGTGACGCGCGAAATCGACTTTATTGGAGGAGCATTATGCAGACATTTGGCAAGATTGCTGCGACCGTTGCGGTTGTCGGCGCGGTGGCAGTGGCGGCCGCGTCGCCCAGTGAGGCGCGCAACGGGCGTTGGGCTGCCGCCGGCGTTGGTTTCGCCGCGGGTGCCGTGGTTGGGGCTGCGGCGGCGAATGCCGCGAACTCGAACTATTACGGTTCGGGCTACTACGGCCAGTCCTATGGCCCGTCCTACGGTTACGCCGAGCCGTCGTATGGCTATGTCGAACCGTCTTATGGGTACGAAGCTTATGCCTACGAGCCGGGTCCGACCTACGTGGCGCCCACGTACCGCTATCGCCGGACTGACAGCAAGTATGGCAACGGCGGCTATAACAATATGGGCATCGGCTCGCAGCGCTGACGCGAGCTTCCTTTCTGACGTCAAGGCCGCCCGCAAGGGCGGCCTTTTCGTTAGGGCAATTCGCCGCGCGCCAAGCGGTCAAGCGCCCCCTGCAGAATGAAGATCGCCGCGTGCTGGTCGACCACCGCGGCGCGTTTACGGCGGCTCACATCGGCGGCGATCAGCTCCCGCTCCACCGCTGCGGTGGAGAGTCGCTCGTCCCAAAGGCCGATGGCACGCTCCGTCAGCCGCGCGAAATTCCGGGCGAAGGCGCGGGTCGATTGCGCGCGCGGGCCTTCGCTGCCGTCCATGTTCACCGGCAGGCCAAGCACGAAGCCTACGCTGCCGCGCTCTGCCGCCAATGCCAGCAACTCCTGCGCGTCGCGGGTGAAGGTCGTGCGGGCAATGGTGGTGACGCCGGTGGCCAGGCGCCGGTCCGGGTCGCAGGTGGCGACGCCGATGGTCTTGGTCCCGAGATCGAGCCCGATCAGGCCGCCGCGCGCCGGCCAGTGCCGCGCCGCTTCGATGAGGGGAAGAATCTCGCCCATGGCGGCGCTCCTAGCATGCGACGGGGGACCGGCACAGGCCGCGCCGGCGCGGGGCGGGAATGGGTTTTCGCGCCGGGCCGGCTCTGCTATGAGCGGCCGCAACCGGAAATTTGGGCCAGACATACCGATGTCAGTCGATATTGCCACCGTTCGCCGGATCGCGCGCCTTGCGCGTATCGCGGTCGCCGACGAGGAACTCGAGCATCTGCGCGGCGAGATCAACGCCGTGCTCTCCTTCGTCGAGCAATTGGGCGAGGTGAATGTCGAGGGCGTCGAGCCGATGACCTCGGTCATGCCCATGGCGATGAAGAAGCGCCAGGACGTGGTCACCGACGGCGAGGACGCCGATCGCGTCCTGCGCAATGCGCCAGCCTCCGAGAACAACTTCTTCGTCGTCCCGCGCGTGGTGGAATAACGTATGACCGCTCTGACCGCCCTGACGCTGGCTCAGGCCCGCGACGGGCTCACCAAGAAAAGCTTTTCCGCCGTCGAGCTTGCCGACGCGCATCTCGCGGCGATGGAGAAGGCGCGCGCGCTCAATGCGTATGTGCTGGAGACGCCGGACCGCGCCATGGCGATGGCGCGCGCCGCCGACGCACGGCTCGCGGCCGGCAAGGCGGGACCGCTGGAGGGCATTCCGCTCGCGGTGAAGGACATGTTCTGCACCGAGGGCGTGCGGACCACGGCGTGCTCGAAAATCCTCGAGACTTTCGTGCCGACCTACGAGTCGACGGTGACCGCGCAACTCTGGCGCGATGGCGCGGTGCTGCTCGGCAAGACCAACAACGACGAATTCGCCATGGGTTCGTCGAACGAGACATCTTATTTCGGTCCGGTGGTTTCGCCCTGGCGGCGCAAGGACGATACCGCGGCGCTGGTGCCGGGCGGGTCGTCCGGCGGATCGGCGGCGGCGGTCGCGGCGCGGCTCTGCTTTGGCGCGACCGGCACCGATACCGGCGGCTCGATCCGCCAGCCGGCGGCATTCACCGGCATCGTCGGCATCAAGCCGACCTATGGGCGCTGTTCGCGCTGGGGCACGATCGCTTTCGCCTCGTCGCTCGATCAGGCCGGGCCGTTCGCGCGCACCGTGCGTGACACCGCGATCCTGCTGCGCTCGATGTCGGGTCACGATCCCAGGGACACGACCTCGGTCGATCGTCCGGTGCCGGATTACGAGGCGGCGGTCGGCCGCTCGGTGAAGGGGCTCAAGATCGGCGTGCCGAAGGAATACCGGATGCCCGGCATGTCGGCGGAGATCGAGGCGCTGTGGGAGAAGGGCGTCGTCTGGCTCAGGGAGGCCGGCGCCGAACTGGTCGAAGTGTCGCTGCCGCATACGCAATATGCGCTGCCGGCCTATTACATCGTCGCGCCGGCGGAAGCATCGTCCAATCTCGCGCGCTACGACGGCGTGCGTTACGGATTGCGGGTGCCGGGCCGTGACGTCATCGACATGTATGAGCGCACCCGCGCCGAAGGCTTCGGCAAGGAAGTGCGCCGCCGGGTGATGATCGGCACCTATGTGCTCTCGGCCGGCTATTACGACGCTTATTACCTGCGCGCGCAGAAGGTCCGCACGCTCATCAAGCGCGACTTCGAAACCTGCTTCGAGGCCGGCGTCGATGCGATGCTCACACCGGCCACGCCGTCAGCGGCCTTCGGTATCGGCGAGAAGACCAAGGGCGACCCGATCGAGATGTATCTGAACCACATCTTCACCGTGACGGTGAACATGGCGGGGCTGCCGGGCATCGCCGTTCCCGCCGGGACCGATGCGAAAGGATTGCCGCTCGGCCTGCAACTGATCGGCCGGCCGTTCGACGAAGAGACGCTGTTCGCGCTCGCGGACGTGATCGAGAAGGCCGCCGGTCATCTCCATCCAACGGCGTGGTGGGGCTAAGAGCGTTACTGCGCCTGCTGCGCGGTCGCCACCGGCGGCAGGTCCTGATCGCCTTCGACGGTCTTCTTGCCGCCGAGTTCGCCACCGGATGCGATGAACAACACCGCGATTACCGCGAAAAGGCCGCCCAGGATCCATCCAAAGAGTGAGTTTGTGTTCATGCTGGCTCCTCGGACGATAACGCTCGGTTGACGGCGCCGTTCCGGGGCGGCGCGAGTGTCACAAAATGACCTCGTTCTGGGCAGCAGACCGGCGATTGACCGCTTTCTGTCTACTCTTGCCGGGGAACCGCCGAGGCTCTATCGAACCGTCATGACCAAGACCGACGCCGCACCCCGTAAGAAATACCTCAAAGGCGCCACCGGCGACTGGGAAGTCGTCATCGGCATGGAAGTGCATGCCCAGGTGACGTCGAAGGCCAAGCTGTTCTCGGGAGCGGCGACCGCGTTCGGCGCCGAGCCGAACGAGCATGTGTCTCTGGTCGATGCGGCGATGCCCGGCATGCTGCCGGTGATCAACGAGGAGTGCATCCGGCAGGCGATCCGCACCGGCCTCGGTCTCAAGGCGCAGATCAATCTGCGCTCGGTGTTCGACCGGAAGAACTATTTCTATCCCGACCTGCCGCAGGGCTATCAAATCAGCCAGTACAAGTCGCCGATCGTCGGCGAGGGCGTGGTCGAGGTCGATACGCCGGACGGCGCGATCCGCGTCGGCATCGAGCGGCTGCATCTCGAACAGGACGCGGGCAAGTCGCTGCACGGCCAGCAGTCCGGCGTGTCGCTGGTCGATCTCAACCGTTCCGGCGTCGCGCTGATGGAGATCGTCTCGAAGCCCGATCTGCGCTCGAGCGAGGACGCCAAGGCTTACGTCAGCAAGCTGCGGACGATCCTGCGCTATCTCGGCACCTGCGACGGCGACATGGAGAAGGGGAGCCTGCGCGCCGACGTGAACGTCTCGGTGCGAAAGCCGGGCGAGCCATTGGGAACCCGCTGCGAAATCAAGAACGTCAACTCGATCCGCTTCATCGGTCAGGCGATCGATATCGAGGCGCGCCGGCAGATCGAGATCATCGAGGACGGCGGGACGATCGATCAGGAGACGCGGCTGTTCGATCCCGATCGCGGCGAGACGCGCTCCATGCGCAGCAAGGAAGAGGCACACGACTACCGTTACTTCCCCGATCCCGATCTGCTGCCGGTCGAGGTCAGCCAGTCCGAGGTCGACGAACTGGCGCGGCATCTCCCGGAATTGCCGGACGAGAAGACCGCGCGGTTCGTGCGCGACTACGGGCTGACCGCCTATGATGCCGGCCAGCTTGTGGCGGAACGCGAGACCGCGGACTTCT
The DNA here is from genome assembly GCA_023386635.1 of Pseudomonadota bacterium. Taxonomy (GTDB): domain Bacteria; phylum Pseudomonadota; class Alphaproteobacteria; order Rhizobiales; family Xanthobacteraceae; genus Pseudolabrys. The sequence continues at coordinate 7,486 of JAEWJH010000137.1, read as the reverse complement.
ACGAGGCGGTGGTGAAGGGCGGCCAACGTCCGCGCGATCCCAAAATTGCCGCCAACTGGATCATCAACGATCTTTTTGGCCGGCTGAACAAGGAAGGAACGCCGCTCGCGTCGTCGCCGGTCTCCGCCGATCAGCTCGGCGCGATCCTCGATCTGATGTCCGCCGGGACGATTTCCGGCAAGATCGCCAAGGAATTGTTCGATCTGGTGTGGACCGAGGGCGGTGATCCGCATCGTCTGGTCGAGGAGCGCGGTCTCAAGCAGGTCACCGACACCGGCGCGATCGAAAAGCTGGTCGACGAGATCGTCGCCAAGAACCCGGACAAGGTCGCGCAGGCGAAAGAGAAGCCCGCGGTGGTCGGCTGGTTCGTCGGACAGGTGATGAAGAGTTCGGGCGGCAAGGCGAACCCGCAAACCGTCAACGACCTGCTCAAGACCAAGCTCGGTCTTTGACACGACGCCGAGACGACGCGCGCGCGTCGTCTCCTGCCGCGTCGCGCGGGCGTCTTGCCCGTCAACTTCGCCCTGTCGACGCGCGTGTCGTGCGGTACGTGACGCGAATCAGTTTGTACCGATTCGCACCGTTTTGATCGATTCCGGTCGCCTCCAAGCATCGCGCGGCAAGTTTTCAGAAAAAATTTTCAACAGGCTGATCGTTACGCGCGCGAGCGTCGTCGACGCGCGCTGCAAGCCAAAAAAGTGTCGAGCCCGCGAAAAAATATTGTCGTGGATTGTCGTGATCGTGTTGCAAATAAGCATTGTGCGACGCTGCTTTTTTTCATTCGGCGATGCGATGCGATGAAAACGCGATCGATTGCTCCGTGATGCGCCGTGTGCGCGCTTTGAAATCGAAAAACACGTCGCGCGATGGTGACGAGAAGAGCGCGTATACGTGTTGTTAAGCGAAGTCGCTGATTTTTGCTCCGCTCTGGTGTAATCCCATTGTAGTGCGCGTCGATCCCCGACCGCACTGAAGTTACCGCCAACCCACTATGCTAGGAGGGCAGCACATGGCGAAACGTAAGAAGGCTAAGGCCAAGAAGACCGCGAAGAAGAAGACTGCGAAGCGCCGTAAGGCCAAGAAGTAGTTTTGTGTTTTCTGCACGACCGTCGGCTTGAGTGTCGATGGTTGCGTCCCAATACCGAGTTGCGCCGAGGCTGATCGCTTAAGCGGTTGTGCAGGTGCACCGGGTCTGGAGACGGAGAGGGCGTCGGCGAGACCCTAGGGCTCACCGACGCCCTCTCTGCTTTTACGGGGCGGTTATACGCGGCGCGTGCGGGCAGTCTGGATCAGGCGCCCTTCAGGCGCTTGTTGCAGGCGCTCCAGAACTTCGGCCAGGTTTGGCCTTTCTGCACCTTGCCGGCAGCCTTGGCGTCGCGCCATTCGGCGCCGCACTTCTTCTGCCGCTCGCGCATCGCCGCCTGACCGGGCGACACGGCGCGGGCCGGCTTCGCCGCCTTCTCCTGTTTGGTCGCTGCCGGCTTTGCAGCCGGCGCGGCCGTCTGAGCCGTGGCGACGACGGGCAGAAGGACGAGAGCGGCACCCGTGAGTGCCGCGGCAACCACTTTCAGCATCAAAGCCTCCAAAGGTCTCGTGATGACGTCCGCAATGGGATGTCATGGGGTGACGGCGGCCGGTCGTCGCCGCTTCGTTGCGCCGCGCGGCCGGCTCCGATCCCGCTACGATAGTCCTCTGCCGCTTCGTCCGTCCACTGGATGCCGGTCGCGCCGTTGCATCGGATGGCAGGCGGCCTAAATTCGAAGAAGGCCGGTCGTCCGCATCGGCGATAGGAGCACGATCGATGGCACGCCGGTCTCGGAAAACCTCAACCCGGACATCCAGCAAGTCTGCCAAGACGCCCGCCCCCAAGATGTCTGCCGCCAAGACGTCCGTCGCGAAGGCGCGGCCGGCGAAACGGGCAGGCGGTCCGACGGCGAAAGCCAAAACGCCGGTCAAGCGCGCAGCGAAGCCGGCATCGCGACGCCGGGCGGCAAAGCCGATCGACCTCTACTACTGGCCGACGCCGAACGGTTGGAAGGTGTCGATCATGCTGGAGGAGTGCGGCCTGCCGTACCGCATGATCCCGGTGAACATATCGGCCGGCGATCAGTTCAAGCCGGAATTTCTGGCGATCTCGCCGAACAACCGGATGCCGGCAATCGTCGATCCGGATGGTCCGGGCGGCAAGCCCATCTCGGTGTTCGAGTCCGGTGCGATCCTGCAATATCTCGGCCGCAAGACCGGGAAGTTCTATCCGCGCGACGAGCGCCGTCGCGTGGAGGTCGAACAATGGCTGTTCTGGCAGATGGGCGGGCTCGGGCCGATGGCGGGGCAGACGCACCACTTCCGACACTACGCGCCGGAGCAGATTCCCTACGCGATCGAGCGTTACACCAACGAGTGCAACCGGCTCTACGGCGTGATGAACAAGCGGCTCGCGGACCGCGATTTCCTCGCCGGCGACTATTCCATCGCGGACATGGCGTGTGTCGGCTGGGCGAAATATTGGGAGCGGCAGGGCCAGGACGTCGAGCAATTCCCGCATGTGAAGCGGTGGTTGGCAACGATCATGGCGCGTCCCGCGGCGAGCCGGGGTCTCAAGCTCCGCGTCGAGGAAGCCTCCAAGGTCGATATGCGCGATCCTGCCGTGCAGGCAATTCTGTTCAGGCAGAAAGCACGCGCCTAAAGCGACGCATCAAGGCGCGGGATAAGGAAACGGCCGTGGGGTGCCACGGCCGTTTTTTATCGACACAATCAGCCGACGCGACGTCAGTCGGCGCGCGTCCAGGTCTCGCCTTTGCAGAACACCAGCACACAGCCTTCCACCTTGGCCTTGGTCGGGGACAGCAGCGTCAGCTTGCTGCGGTAGGTCTTGCCGTCGTCGGCGTTGTAGATCTGGCCGGCATAGCGATTGTCGCTCTCCGGGCGCATACCGGAAATGACCTGCAGCCCGAGCATCGGCCGCTTGCGGCGCGCTTCATCGGGATTGTGCTTGTCGGTTTTCGGCCGGCCCGTGGCCTTGTCGATCGGTTCGCGCAGCCAGACGATGTTGCCACAGACACCGCCACCGCATGGCGCGATCTTCACGCGCGCGCCGCCGTCGGCGGACACCCATGTTCCGGCAAGCTTGCCGGACGGGGCTGCGGACTGAGCCAGCACGGGGCTCGCGCTGACAATCAGGCCAGCGACGGCAAAGACGCTCGCGATTTTCGATATCGTCATTGGTTCCTCTTCCGCACTTCTTCGTTCAGGAATCGTGTTCCGCGTCCAATATTGCTGAGGATGCCGGGTGGGGTGCAAGTTCCCGCCGAGACGGGAGAAAGAGCCGCCGCGGGCATCCTCGATGTAATGCCACGCCACCGCGCGGTGTTCCAGATATCGTTAGCGCGGCCTGAACTTCGAGCGTTAGCAAACGCTTGATGAGACAAAGAAACCTTGAAAATCTGGCATTTTTGCGTGTTTCGCCAAAAACGGGCGAGGGTTTTTTGACGCTTTGTTCATCGCATCGTTTAAACTGCCATTCAAATTTTTTGCCCAGCATCGCCCGGGTCAAACAGGGCCGGCAACGGCCGGACAACAGGGATAAGCCGCATGGGGACGCGGCGGGACATGGAGGCGATTATGGCTCGCATGGAAATGACGGAGAGTGGACTTTGCGGAGCGCCGGCGCAGGCGGAAGCATTCTTTGCGCTCGGCATGATGCACGCGGGCGGCCGCGACACCGCGGTCGATCTCGTCGCCGCGCATCAGTGGTTCAACATCGCCGCCGCGCGCGGCCATGTTGAGGCAGCCCAGGCCCGGCGTGAGGTCGCCGAGCAGATGTCGGACGAGCAGATCGGGCGGGCGCAACGCGCCGCGCGCGACTGGCTGCGGCAGAATCCGGCCGTGCAAAATCCGGTAGTGACGATGATGCCGGTGGCCCTGACGGCCTTGGCAGCCTGAGGCGGTTCGCCGAAGGGTCAACTGGCGTGAGCGGCCGGGAGATTTGCGCAAAGGTGGCGGAAACGGAGGGATTCGAACCCTCGATACGCCTTTACAAGCGTATAACGGTTTAGCAAACCGCCGCCTTCAGCCACTCGGCCACGTTTCCTTGCCGCGAGCATATGCCCCAAGCCGTCCGGCCTGGCAAGAAAGCCGGACCAGAAATTGCGGATAGTGCCCCGGTGGTCCATGGCGCTGCCGCGTTCAGCGCTTCTGCACCCAGAACTGATACATGGTGATGAACAGGTGCGGGTTCATCTGTTCCTGCTCGTGCCAGCGGTCGAGATCGGTCAGCGGCCAGCGCGCCGCGGCAAATCGCTCCCGAATCCCGGCCGCGACCGGCGGGGGCAGATCGAAGCCGAGAAAGGCGAGCCCCGCGCGGTTGAGGAAGTCCTTGATCTGCGGAATGGTCATGCGCTGCTCCTGCCCATGAAACAGCAGGTCGCGGCAATCGCTGGTGCCGTAAAAATCCCCGGAGCTTGTCACCGCGCGAAGCGGTGAGGCGGCCAGCGCTTCGCGCGCCTGCCTGATCCCGGACGGCGTCGCGGCAAAGCCATGCTCGGCGATGAACTGCCGCGCGGCGACGATGTCGCGGCGCGCGCGTTCGCTGTAGAGCCCGACATGCATGAATCCCGACGGGCGCAGCAAACCCGCCAACAACTCCCAGGCGGCAAAGGGATCGGCCATGTGATGCAGCACGCCGCTGGCATTGATCACGTCGAACGTGCGGGTGAGGGTGTCGAGCTTGAGAATATCCGCCTGCACGAAGTCGATCCGCGGCGCGAGCGGTGCGGGCGTCTTGCGCTTCGCATAAGCAAGGCTTGCTTTGCTCAGATCGGCGGCGAGAAACCGCGCGTCCGTGAAGTGCTGCGCGAGTTCGATGGTGGAGCGGCCGGTACCGCAACCGGCGACGAGACAATCAAGCGGGCCATCGGCCTCCAGCGTCCGCATGGGCGCACCAGGAAAACGGCGCTGGAGATAGGCTTCGATGGTGGTCGGCGTCGGTGCCGCGCCGGCGCGAACCCAACGGGGATAAGGGTTTTGCTCATATTGCTGCTGCACCCGCAACGACACGGCGTCGTCGATCGCGGTGGCGGATGGAATCGTCTCCCGCAACTCGCGTTCGCGTTTCGGCTCGCTCACCTGTTGTGTCAGCACATCGCGGACGGCCTTCGGCCACGGTCTGTCGACGATGGCATCGATGCCGGCCAGCGTGTGGAGCGGCGCGTACATGGCGAGAACGAGCAACTCCAGCGCGTGAACCGGTGCACGATCTCGCAGCCGCTGTTCGACCGTTTTCGTCAGCGCAGCGGCGCGGGCCGTTTCCTCTTCGGTTTGCGAGAAGACGTATTCGTTGATGAAGCATTGTTGGGCGAGGGCGCCGAACAGATCGAGGCCGCGTTCGCGTCCGGCGGTCTTCTCCATGGCGTTGGTATCGATGTCAGTGCGCACGCGCGACAGCAGCCCGGAGCGGATCGCGGTGAAGACATGCTCCAGCGGAAGATGCCGCAGCGTGGTCGATGTCAGGACGGTCAGCAGCAGCGGATCGTCGGCCAGCGCCGCATAAGGCTCAGCCTCACCGTCGAACAGTTCATCAAGCAAAGGCCGACGTGGCCACGCGGCTTCGACGCGATCGATGGCGCTGGCGAGCGACGGGACCACCTTGAGCAGGGTTTCGATGACCGCGCCGAGACTATCGAGAAGTTCCGGCGCGGCATCGATCGCCTGCGCGAAATGAAGCGAGGCTTCGTCGCGCCGCCCCTGGTTGAGCCGGACCTGAGCGAGATTGTTGAGCGTTCCGCTGCGGCCGGAGAAATGCTTGGGCAGCAGGCCCAGCATCCGCTTGTAGAGGCGGGCCGCGTCGTCGAGTTCGCCGCGCTCGTGATGGGCGATCGCGCGCTGGAACAACTCTCCCGCGGCCGCGATGGCGGCGTTTGTCCCGTCTCCGGTCTCTTCAGTAGCGCGACGTCGTTTGCGGTTCATAGATGTGTCAGGGCTGGAGACTAAGGGGGCGAAGGCCGGATCGGCCTGTTGCTGCGGGTGGTAGCCGTGGTCCTGCACAAGAACAATGGCAGCGGCCGGGAAGCGCGGCACGATTCTCTGATTCCCCGTCAGGCAAGAGCCGATTAAAACGCCATCACACCCTATGCGTGTATTTATCCGGTTGGCACGCAACGCCACCTTTCCGCTGTCGGCAGCAGGCCACGCTCGAGCCTTAAATCGTATAAGATCTTGAAATTAATCGGTTTTTGTCAGACCGGACTGTGGCGAAATCGGCTCTGGGGTGAGACAAAATTGCGTGTTTTTTCAGCAACAGTCGGTCGAAAAGCACCCTTTAGCCCTGTGGGACGGGCTGTTCTTCATTGCCTGGAGGGGGGCAACGGGTAAGGTGCACGTGCGGCGGAGGGGGGCGTCCCCAGTCGCGCAATTCAGCTTTGCGAATAGCATCACCTGATGTGTCCGCAATGCCGAAAAGCGGGGTCGGGGAAGTTGCCAAACAGTGCGACGCACTGAGCGGAAACGGAACCCCTCAAAAAATAAACACTGTTTGGAGGTTCAAGATGAAGATGGTGAAAAGCCTTCTCCTCGGCAGCGCAGCGGGTCTCGTTGCGATCGCCTCGGCGCAGGCAGCCGATCTTCCCGTTAAGGCCAAACCGGTCCAGTACGTGAAGATTTGCTCTCTGTATGGCGCGGGTTTCTACTACATCCCGGGCACGGATATCTGCTTGAAGGTCGGCGGTTGGACCCGCTTTGAATACGGCTGGGGCTCGAACGGTTCGTTCGCCTGGGGTCCGTTCAACGGCAACGTGAACAACCGTGCGACCAACAACAGCGTGATGCGCGCTCGCGGTTACATCACGGTCGACGCCCGCAGCCAGACGGCTTACGGCACCGTTCGTTCGTACATGGCTATCGGTCTGAGCGAGAACGACGTCGGTCTGAACACCGCCGCCAACACGTTCAGCGCCAACCGCGCGTTCATCCAGTGGGCCGGCTTCACGTTCGGCCGCGCCGCGTCGTTCTTCGACTTCTACAACGTCCCGGCGACGTCGTACTGGGGTGCGTTCCCGGCCTCCGACACCGGCGATCCGGGCTGGATGGTTGCGGCTTACACCGCGCAGTTCGGTGGCGGCTTCTCGGCCACGATCTCGGCCGAACAGCGTCGCATGACCAACCTGATCGGCGCGTCCAACGCGGCGACGGGCGTTTCGGGTGCGGGCTACGGTGGTCTCCAGACTCCGGACGTCGTTGCCAACCTCCGCATCGACCAGGCCTGGGGCTCTGCCCAGGTGATGGGCGCCATGCATCAGGTCAACGGCCTGTACTATGCGAGCCCAGCCTCTGCCGTGGGTGCAAGCCCGACCGGCGGTCATCCGGGCGACAAGTGGGGCTACGCGGTCGGCGCGGGCATCAAGCTGAATGCTCCGATGATCGGCGCTGGCGACTACTTCCAGGCGCAGATCAACTACGCCGAGGGCGCGTCCCGTTACGTGTTCTCGACCCC
>JAEWJH010000134.1 GCA_023386635.1 Pseudomonadota bacterium | reverse complement strand
GTCCAAGAAAGGCGGAAAGCCGGCAGGCAAATCCGCCGAGTAATCCCCATATCTTGCGGGGCTGACGACAACCGGAGCGAGCGATGGCTTCTGCAGCGGAACAACTGGCGGCGAACCTGAATTTCTCGGCGTTCGCCAAGGCGGAAGAACTCAAGAAGCGCATCTGGTTCACGCTCGGCGCGATGATCGTCTATCGGATCGGGACCTATATCCCGCTGCCGGGCATCGATCCGTCCGCCTGGCAGCAGCTGTTCCAGACTCAGGCTGGCGGCATCCTCGGCATGTTCAACATGTTCTCCGGGGGTGGCATCAACCGCATGGCCATCTTCGCGCTGAACATCATGCCGTACATCTCGGCATCGATCATCATTCAGCTGCTCACGTCCGTCTCGCCGACGCTCGAAGCGTTGAAGAAAGAAGGCGAGTCCGGCCGCAAGGTCATGAACCAGTACACCCGGTATCTCACCGTGGTGCTCGCGGTATTTCAGGCTTACGGCATTTCCGTCGGCCTTGAAGGCAGCGGCAACGTGGTCGCCGATCCCGGCTGGTTCTTCCGCATCTCGACGACCATCACGCTGACCGGCGGCACGATGTTTCTGATGTGGCTCGGCGAGCAGGTGACCTCGCGCGGCATCGGCAACGGCATCTCGCTCATCATCATGTCGGGCATCGTCGCCGAACTGCCGTCGGCGATCGCAGGCACGCTCGAACTCGGCCGTCAGGGCGCGCTGTCCACCGGATTGATCCTCACCGTGCTGGTGATGGCGATCGTCGTGATCGCGGTGATCGTGTTCATGGAGCGCGCACAGCGCCGGCTCTTGATCCAGTATCCCAAGCGCCAGGTCGGCAATCAGATGTTCGAGGGCCAGTCCTCGCATCTGCCGCTCAAGCTCAACACCTCGGGCGTGATTCCGCCGATCTTCGCGTCGTCGCTGCTGTTGCTGCCGACCACGGTCGCCCAGTTCAATGCCGGGCAGGGCCCGGAGTGGTTGAGCGTCATCACCACCCAGCTCGCGCACGGACGGCCGCTGTTCCTGGCGCTCTACGTCGCGCTGATCCTGTTCTTCACGTTCTTCTACACCGCGATCGTGTTCAACCCGACCGAGACCGCGGACAATCTGAAGAAGCACGGCGGCTTTATTCCGGGCATTCGCCCCGGCGAGCGCACGGCCGAATATATCGACTATGTGCTGTCTCGCATTACCGTCGTCGGTGCGATCTACTTGGCCGTCGTCTGCCTCGTGCCGGAAATCCTGATCGCCTATGCGTCGGTGCCGTTCTATCTCGGCGGTACCTCGCTGCTGATCGTGGTCAGCGTCACGATGGATACGGTGGCGCAGGTACAGGGATACCTGCTTGCGCATCAGTATGAAGGTTTAATCAAGCGGTCGAGACTGCGGGGGCGGTTGAGATGAGACTGATTTTGCTGGGCCCGCCCGGGGCCGGCAAGGGGACGCAGGCACAGCGGCTGGTCGCGCGTTACGGTCTGGTACAGTTATCGACCGGCGACATGCTGCGTGCGGCGGTCGCTGCCGGTACGCCGGTGGGCCTCAAGGCCAAGGACCTGATGGCGCAGGGCGCCTTGGTCCCGGACGATGTGGTTTGCGCGATCATCGCCGACCGCATTGCCGAGCCGGATGCCCATAATGGCTTCATCCTGGACGGTTTTCCGCGCACGGTCGGTCAGGCCGAGGCGCTGGACGCCATGCTCAACGAGCGCAAGCTCGACCTCGACGCGGTGATCGCGCTCAAGGTCGACGAGGATGCGCTGCTGACGCGGGTCGAGAAGCGAGTCGCGGAAATGACCGCGCGGGGCGAGGCGGTGCGGGCCGACGATAACGCCGAGGCGCTGAAGAAGCGGCTCGATGCCTATCGGGCGCAGACAGCGCCGCTGATCGACTATTACGGCGGCAAAGGCACCCTGAGCGTGATCGACGGCATGGCGGCCATCGACGCGGTCGAGCGCAATATCGTAGATATTCTGGACCGCAAGGCCAAAGCCAAAGCTGAGACCGAGACTCAGGGTAGCGAGGGAATCGTCAGCAGCATCGCCAACTCGGTGAAGGAAGCTGTGGCTTCCGTCGGCGAGGGTCTGCGCAAGACTGTGGATGCCCTGACCGGCGAGCCGGCGGCCGCGGTTCCGGAGGTCGCGGTACCGCGACCCATGAGCCCGATCGCTCCGTCACCGGACAAATCCAAGGCAACGGGTTCCAAGGCCCGGCAGCGGACCGCAGCCATCGCCGTAGCGGAAGCAGCGGCTGCGCCGCGCGCCTCAAGGCCGGCCGACACATCGAAGACGGGCAGAAAGACTGCCCGCAAGACGGCTAAGAAGGCCAAAACGGCAGCGAAGCGCAAGAAAAAGGCGGTTAAAACGGCAAAAACCCGGTCAAAGGCTCCGTCGGCAAGGTCCGCGACTCGCGCTCGCAAGGGAAGCGCCAAGGCCGCTGGCAGGACTGGGAGCAGGTCTGGGAGCAGGACTCGCGGAAAGACCGCCCGCAAGGGAGCGCAGAAACCAGCCCGGAAGGCTGCGGCGACGCGGCGTCCGGTGGCGAAAAAGCGAGCAGGAACGGCTCGCCGGACCGTCAAAAAGGCCGCGAAACGCAAATCAGGACGGCGTTAAGCAAGGATTGAGACAGGTTGACGACGAGGCAGTGAATCCCTTAATAAGCCCGGCAATCAGATCGTTTTTGAGCGATGCCGGGCCCCGGAAGGCAGGGGCTGGGCGTCGTCTTATGTGCTGAAATGGCCCGGAAAACGGGACAAGAACATCCGGCCTCGAATGGCCGGCGAGAGATAGCACCCGGTCCGGCGGCCGGGGCAGATGGAGCATCCGGCCCGCAGGGCCGGGCAGGTGGAGAAAGTCAGTGGCTCGTATTGCCGGCATCAATCTTCCGACCAACAAGCGCGTGCTCGTTGCGCTGGAGTACATCCACGGGATCGGACCGAAGATCGCCAAGGATATCGTAACCCAGCTCAACCTTCCGTTGGAGCGGCGCGTGTCGCAGCTCACCGACGCGGAAGTGCTGCAGATCCGCGAACTGATCGACCGTGAATACATGGTCGAGGGCGACCTGCGGCGCGAGACCGCGGTCAACATCAAGCGCCTGATGGATCTCGGCTGCTATCGCGGTCTGCGCCATCGTAAGGGTCTGCCGGTGCGCGGTCAGCGCACGCACACCAATGCGCGCACCCGCAAGGGTCCGGCGAAGGCGATTGCCGGCAAGAAGAAGACCGTCTGATTTCGGTTTGCGAATTTTAATTTTGGCATGAGCCCGCTTCCGCGCGGGCTGCGAAGGGACAAAGAATGGCGAAGGAAGCAGGAGCCGGCGCGCGCGTACGGCGCCGTGAACGCAAGAACATCGTCTCCGGCGTGGCGCATGTGAATGCGTCGTTCAACAACACGATGATCACCATCACCGACGCGCAGGGCAACACGATTTCGTGGTCGTCTGCCGGCACGATGGGTTTCAAGGGGTCGCGCAAGTCGACGCCGTACGCTGCGCAGGTCGCCGGCGAAGACGCCGCCAAGAAGGCTCAGGAACACGGCATGCGCACTCTCGAAGTCGAGGTGTCGGGTCCGGGTTCGGGTCGCGAATCCGCGCTACGCGCGCTGCAGGCGGCGGGCTTCACGATCACGTCGATCCGTGACGTGACGTCGATCCCGCACAACGGCTGCCGTCCGCGCAAGCGCCGTCGCGTCTGATCGTTTGCTGCTTTGATCCGGCGGGTTCGGCCCGCCGCCGCCGAGGTTTGTCCCCACTGGGCGGGGTGGAGTGCGCGGGAACGCTGCAACCATGGGTGAACACGTGACCATTCAGAAAAATTGGCAGGAACTGATCCGCCCCAACAAGCTGCAGGTGGCGCCTGGCTCTGATGCCAAGCGCCTTGCAACCGTTGTGGCGGAGCCGCTCGAGCGCGGCTTCGGTGTGACGCTCGGCAACGCGCTGCGCCGCATCCTGTTATCGTCGCTGCAGGGCGCCGCCGTGCAGTCGGTGCAGATCGACGGCGTGCTGCACGAATTCTCGTCGATCCCCGGCGTGCGTGAGGACGTCACCGACATCGTCCTCAACATCAAGGACATCGCCATCAAGATGCAGGGCGAAGGCCCCAAGCGCATGGTGGTGAAGAAGTCTGGCCCCGGCACCGTGACCGCCGGCGACATCCAGACGGTTGGCGATATCGTCGTGCTCAATCCGGACCTGCCGCTGTGCACCCTCGACGAGGGCGCCGAGATCCGCATGGAGTTCACGGTCAACACCGGCAAGGGCTACGTCGCCGCCGAACGCAACCGCCCGGAAGACGCGCCGATCGGCCTGATCCCGGTCGACAGCCTGTACTCGCCGGTGCGCAAGGTCTCCTACAAGGTCGAGAACACCCGCGAAGGGCAGATCCTCGACTACGACAAGCTGACCATGACCCTCGAGACGAACGGCGCGGTGTCGCCGGAGGACGCCGTGGCTTACGCCGCGCGCATCCTGCAGGACCAGCTCAACGTGTTCGTCAACTTCGAAGAGCCCCGCAAGGAGCAGGCCCAGGAGTCGATCCCGGATCTCGCTTTCAACCCGGCGTTCCTCAAGAAGGTCGACGAACTCGAACTGTCGGTGCGTTCGGCCAACTGTCTCAAGAACGACAACATCGTCTACATCGGCGACCTCGTGCAGAAGTCGGAAGCCGAGATGCTGCGCACGCCGAACTTCGGCCGCAAGTCGCTCAACGAGATCAAGGAAGTGCTCGCGCAGATGGGCCTTCACCTCGGCATGGAAGTGCCGGGCTGGCCGCCGGAGAACATCGAAGAGCTCGCCAAGCGCTTCGAGGATCACTACTGAGCTATTGAAATTGCGTCACGGCCGGGCTGATCCGGCCGTCACGACAGGGCGAACGCGGGCAGCCCACCCGAGCGATGTTCCGGCCGCAACGGTCGCGACACGAATGAAGATGAGGAGTTGAGACCATGCGTCACGGAAGCGGACATCGTAAACTCGGCCGCAAGAGCCAGCACCGCACCGCCATGTTTGCGAACATGATGGCGGCGCTGATCAAGCACGAGCAGATCATCACCACCTTGCCGAAGGCGAAGGATCTGCGCCCGGTGATGGAAAAGGTCGTGACGCTCGCCAAGCGCGGCGACCTGCATGCCCGCCGCCAGGCGGTCTCCAAGGTGCGCGACGTCGAGATGGTCAAGAAGCTCTTCGAGGTGATCGGCCCGCGCTACAAGGACCGCAACGGCGGCTACACCCGCATCATGAAGGCAGGCTTCCGCTACGGCGACAACGCCGCGCAGGCGGTGATCGAATTCGTCGACCGCGATGTCGATGCGCGCGGCAAGGACTCCGGTCCGGTCGCGGGCAAGACCGAGCAGGCGGCCACCGCCTCGGCGTAATGAACGTCCGGCTGCATCAATTGCGAAAGGCGGCGCTCTGCGCCGCCTTTTTCGTTTCGGCCGTGCTGACGGGAGCCGTGGTCATGAGCGATGGGGCGCAAGCCGATACGCGGCAGGATCAGGCGCTGGTGACCGCCGCCGGCAAGGGCGACGCCGCCGCTGTGCAGCGGCTGCTCAAGGACGGCGCATCGGTCGATGCGCGTGACGGCTCCGGCCGCACGGCGCTGCTGGTGGCGACGCGCGCCAACAAGGTCGAGGCGGCAAAGGCGCTGATTGCCGCCGGCGCCGACGTCAACGCCAAGGATGGCATTCAGGACAGCGCGTTCCTCTACGCCGGCGCGGAAGGCCGCAACGACATCCTCAAGGCGATCCTCGCCCCCGGCAAAGCCGATCTGAAAAGCACCAACCGCTATGGCGGCACGGCGCTCATTCCCGCGGCCCATCACGGACACCCGGAGACCGTGGCGATCCTGCTCGACACGAAGATCGACAAGGATCACGTCAACAATCTCGGCTGGACGGCGCTGCTGGAGGCGGTGATCCTTGGCGACGGCGGGCCGGTGCACACCCGCATCGTCAGGCTGCTGGTCGAGGGCGGGGCTAACGTGAACATCGCCGACCGCGAGGGCGTGACACCGCTGATGCATGCGCGACGTCACGGCTACAAGGCGATCACGGACATTCTGACGGCCGCTGGCGCCCGCTGACCACGCTTCGGCAGAACGCGCCGCCGCCGTTTAAAACTCTTCCAATCCGTTGCGGACCTTTTGGGCTGCCGATATTCTCCCCGCCGTCTTTGGGGGGAATCATCATGCGCGCATGGGCTTTGGCGCTGGCGTGTGTCGGCGCGTTTATCGTGTCCTCGGCCGGAGCGGAGACACCGGTCGAGCGAGGCAGCTACCTCGTCAACACGGTGATGACCTGCCAGAACTGCCATACGCCGAAGGGACCGCCAGAGGCTGTCGCCGGCAAGGAGTTCAGTGGCGGGCTGTCGTGGGACGAGCCGCCGTTCAAGGTGACGGCGTCCAACATCACCCAGGACAAGGAGACCGGGATCGGCGCCTGGACCGACGCGCAGATCAAGTCCTTCCTGACCACCGGCAAGCGGCCGAACGGCGTTCAGGTCGCGCCGCTGATGCCGACCGGCTATTACAAGATCCTGACGCCCGGCGATCTCAACGCGATCGTCGCCTATCTGCGCACCATCAAGCCGATCAAGCACGAGGTGCCGACGCCGGAATATCGGATTCCGATGTTCCAGGAGGTGTTCCCCGGCGCGGAGAAGCCGATCGCTCCGTCCGACCTCAACAACAAGGTCAAGCGTGGCTTCTATCTCGCCACCATCGGCCATTGCATGGAATGCCATACGCCCATGGACAAGGGCCGCCACCTGTTCTCGACCAGTCTCGGCAAGGGCGGTCAGGAATTCCCGGGCCCCTGGGGCAAGTCGGTGTCGCGTAACCTGACCTCGGACAAGACGGCCGGTCTTGGGGGCTGGACTGACGCCGAGATCAAACGGGCCATCACGCAGGGCATTTCCAAGGACGGCAGCCGGCTGAAGCCGCCGATGGGCTATGGCTACTACGCCAAGATGACCGACGCGGATATCGACGCCATCGTTGCCTGGCTGCGTACGTTGCCGCCCAAATCCTGATCGGCCGGGGCGTCCGACAAGACGAAGGCGGCGGGGACGGGTGCCCCGCTGCCTTCTATTGGCCGTTCCGGACGCCTATATCTCGGGACGGTTTTCCCCGTGACGGATTCGCCCCGATGATGATCCCTCTGCGCCCGCTCGTTGTCGTTTGCACGATTCTCGGAACCGCGCTTGCCACCCTGGCGGGTGCGACCGCGCAGGACCGCCGGGTGCCCGGCTCGGCCAATGAATTGCGCATGTCCTATGCGCCGATCGTGCAGCGGGTGACGCCGGCGGTGGTCAACGTCTATGCCGCCAAGACGGCGCGCAATAACAACCCGCTGCTCGACGATCCGATCTTCCGCCGCTTCTTCGGCGGGCCGATGCCGCAACAGCAGCAGCGCTCGCTCGGCTCCGGCGTGATCGTCGATGCCTCCGGCCTGGTCGTCACCAACTATCACGTTATCGAAGGCGCCGACGAAGTGAAGGTCTCGCTCGCCGACAAGCGCGAGTTCGAGGCGGAAATCGTGCTCAAGGATCAGCGCACCGATCTCGTCGTGTTGCGCATGAAGGACGGGCGCGAGCGCTTTCCGGCGCTCGATCTCGGCAATTCCGACGAGCTGCAGGTCGGCGATGTGGTGCTGGCGATCGGCAATCCGTTCGGCGTCGGACAGACCGTGACGCACGGCATCGTCTCGGCGCTGGCGCGCACCCAGGTCGGCATCACCGACTATCAGTTCTTCATTCAGACCGATGCGGCGATCAATCCCGGCAATTCCGGCGGTGCGCTGGTGGACATGACCGGCAAGGTTGTCGGCATCAATACGGCAATCTTCTCGCGTTCTGGCGGATCTCAGGGCATCGGCTTCGCCATTCCCTCGAACATGGTGCGCGTCGTCGTTGCCTCGGCGAAGAGCGGCGGCAGCGCGGTGCAGCGGCCGTGGCTCGGTGCGTCGTTGCAGGCGGTGACCAGCGAGATCGCCGACAGCCTCGGCATGAAGCGGCCGACCGGCGCGATCGTATCGAGCGTCACCAAAGGCAGCCCCGCGGCGACCGCCGGTCTCAGGGCGGGCGACGTGATCACCGCCGTCGATGGACAGGGCGTCGATGATCCCAATGCGTTCGGCTACCGGTTTGGCACCAAAGCGGTCGGCGGCAGGACGCAGCTCACGGTGCTGCGGGCGGGGAAGGAGACGACGCTGAGCGTCGCGTTGCAGGTCGCGCCGGAAGGCGAGCGCGATGAACTCACGATCAAGACCCGTTCGCCGTTCCAGGGCGCGACCGTGGTGAACATCGGTCCGGCGCTGGCCGAACGGTTGCGGCTCGAACCGGATACCGAGGGCGTCGCCGTGACCGAGGTGCCGGACGGCAGCGCGGCGGCCCAGTACGGTTTCCAGCAGGGCGATATCATCGTTGCCGTCAACGGCACCAAGATTTCGCGGACCCGCGATCTCGAGCGCGCGACGCGTGACCCGAGCCGGATCTGGCGCATCACCATCCAGCGCGGCGGCCAGCAGATTTCCGCCGTGTTCAGCGGATGACGGCGCGATATCAGACAATCGTCATGGCCGGGCTTGTTCCGGCCATCCACGTCTTTGGTTGTTGCGAAGCAAGGCGTGGATGTCCGGCAAGAGGCCGGGCATGACAGCGGAGAGAGTTGTACCGTGACCCCGCGCGCGCAGAAAGGACCGTCGCTGTTCGCCGCCGCCGGCCTCGAGCACGATGCACCGCGCCCGCTCGCCGACCGGCTGCGGCCGCAGGCGCTGTCCGAGGTTGTCGGGCAGGACCATCTGCTCGGCCCGGACGGCGTGCTCACGCGCATGCTGGAGACGCGCTCGCTCGGCTCGCTGGTGTTCTGGGGGCCGCCCGGCACCGGCAAGACCACGGTGGCGCGGCTGCTGGCGGACGCGACGGCGCTGCACTTCGAGCAGATTTCCGCGGTGTTCTCCGGCGTCGCCGATCTGAAAAAGGTGTTCGATGCGGCGCGCGCGCGTCGCGAAACCGGCATCGGCACGCTGCTGTTCGTCGACGAGGTGCATCGCTTCAACCGCGCGCAGCAGGATAGTTTCCTGCCAGTGATGGAGGACGGCACCGTCGTGCTCGTCGGCGCGACCACCGAAAACCCGTCGTTTGAATTGAACGCCGCGTTGCTGTCGCGCGCGCGCGTTCTCGTGTTCCGCTCGCTCGATGCGGAGGCCATCGGCAAGCTGCTCTCGCGCGCGGAGGAGATCGAGGGGAAGTCGCTCCCGCTCGACGCGCAAGCGCGCGAGATGCTGATCGGCATGGCCGACGGCGATGGTCGCGCCTCGCTGACCCTGGCGGAGGAAGTGTGGCGCGCCGCGCGCAAGGGCGAAGTGTTCGATCCGGCAAAGCTGCAGGAGATCGTGCAGCGCCGCGCGCCGATCTACGACAAGTCGCAGGACGGGCATTACAATCTGATTTCCGCCCTGCATAAATCGGTGCGGGGCTCCGACCCGGATGCCGCGCTCTATTATCTCGCGCGCATGTTCGACGCCGGCGAGAACCCGCTTTATATCGCACGCCGCGTCGTGCGCATGGCGGTGGAGGATATCGGCCTCGCCGATCCGCAGGCGCTGGTGATCTGCAACGCCGCGAAAGAAGCCTACGATTTCCTCGGCTCGCCCGAAGGTGAACTCGCCATCGCGCAAGCGGTGATCTATGTGGCGACCGCGCCGAAGTCGAACGCAGGCTATGTCGCTTACGGTGCGGCGATGCGCGCGGCGCGCGAGAACGGTTCGCTGACGCCGCCCAAGCACATCCTCAATGCGCCGACCAAGCTGATGAAGCAGGAAAGCTACGGTCGCGGTTACGCCTACGACCACGATCAGGACGAGGCATTTTCCGGGCAGGATTACTTCCCGGAAGCGATGGGCCGGCAGCAGTTCTACGACCCGCCGGAGCGCGGTTTCGAGCGTGAGATCAGGAAGCGGCTCGACTACTGGGCGAAGCTGCGCGCGGAGCGGACCAGGGAATAAGGGCAGGGGAACGATGCGAGCTTGGGTTTGGGCGGCGGTGGCATTGGCGGTGACGGTGTTACCGGCGCGCGCCGCCGATGAGACGCGCGGGCGCTGGGCCGCCAGCGAGGCGGCATGTTCGGCGTGGTCGGGCTCGACCGCCGCCGACACGGCGCTGATGGTCACGTCCTATGCGGTCGTCTGGTATGACGGTTTCTGTCGCATCGGCCGGATGTACAAGACCGGCAAGGCGGTCCATATGGAGGCACATTGCTGGAACCAGGGCGACCGGGCCACGCCCGTGACGCTGGAAGCCAGCGGCAACCGCATGAAGGCGAACTGGAATCGCGGCCCCGCCACGCTGCTCAAGCGATGCTCATGAAGCATCTGACGGACACCATCACGCCATGAAGACATCGCGACCCGGTTCGGGAAAAGGTTCAGGACGCGGCGGATCCGATCCGCATGCGCGCAAGAAGACCAAGCGCTGGCGCGAGGTGCGCAAAGGCGAGCAGGGCGGTCGTGGCAGCGACGACGAGCGCCGCGGCGGCAAGACTGTCTCCCATAAGCCATCGCGCAGCGGTGCGTCGGATGAGCGCAAATTCTCAGGTCCGAGGCCGGGCGGCCGCAAATCCGACGAGCGCAAGTTCGGGGCACGCAAGTTCGAGTCGGGAAAAGGTGCCCCCAGGTCCGGTGAGCGGTCGTTCGGCGAACGCAAATCGGTCGAGCGCGGCTCCGATGATCGCAGACCGGGCGAACGGAAATTCGGCGGCCGTAAATCCGCGGGGAGCAAGTTTGGCGAACGCTCGTTCGGCGGCGAACGGTCTGGTGGCGAACGGTCTGGCGGCAGGCCGGCGTCGCGGCCGCGCGGGCCGCGCGGGCCGCGTCGCGATGACGACCGCAGCGAACGGTTTGCACGTCCCGACCGCGCCGAACGTTCTTTTGACGGAAAGCGACCGGCTTCCGGTTCCGCGGGACGACGCTCCGGCCAGCGCAGCGACCGATTTGAACGTGCGCCGCGCCGCGATCGCGAAGCCGAGCGCAATGTGGTCGTGAGCGAGGTGGCGAAACCGAAAGAATTGCCGACCTTCGAATCCGCCGGCGTGCAGACCGTGACAGTCACCGCCGACGAGGACGGGATGCGTCTCGACCGGTTTTTCGAGGCTCGGTTTCCCGGGCTCTCGTTCAGCCATATCCAGCGCATCATCCGTAAAGGTCAGGTGCGCCTCGATGGCAAGCGCGCGGAGCCGAAGGCGCGGATCGCGCGTGGCCAGACCGTGCGCATTCCGCCGCTGAAGGTCGACGCGCCGACGCCGCGCGGCGATGCGCCCGCCGATTTGCGCGATCGCGCCTTCCTGCGCGAGATCACGCTGTACGAAGACGATGATGTTCTTGTCATCAATAAGCCGGCCGGCTTGGCGGTGCAGGGCGGTTCCGGCACCACGCGCCATGTGGACGGCATGCTTGGCGCGCTGCAAGGCCAGGGCCGCGATGCGCAGCGGCCGCGTCTCGTCCACCGGCTCGACAAGGATACAGCCGGCTGTCTGCTCATCGCCAAGACGCGCTTTGCGGCGGCGGCGCTGTCGAAGACGTTCCGCTCGCGCTCCGCGCGCAAGGTCTACTGGGCGCTTGTGTATGGTGTGCCCAAGCCGCTGCAGGGCCGGGTGTCGAACTTCCTCGCCAAGGAGCAGAACGAGGAAGACAGCGTGATGCGCGCTGCGCGCCATGGCGAGGAGGGCGCGAGCCATGCCGTCACCTATTACGCGGTGGTGGAAACGGCTGCGCAGCAGCTTGCCTGGGTTTCGCTGAAACCGGTCACCGGCCGCACCCATCAGCTGCGCGCGCATATGCAGCAGATCGGCAATCCAATCCTCGGCGACCCGAAATATTTCGATATCGAGAACTGGAAGCTGCCCGGCGGCATCCAGAACAAGCTGCATCTCCTGGCGCGGCGCATCGCCGTGCCGCATCCGCGCGGCGGGCGCATCGACGTCACCGCGCCGTTGCCGCCGCACATGCAGCAGACCTGGAATTTGATCGGCCTCGATATGACGCGCTACGACCCGATCGAGGATGCGCCGGAGGAGTGACCGCCTGCGCTAAACGCCGTCATCGCCAGGCTTGTCCCGGCGATGCCGGCAAGTTTGCAGGCGGTGCCTGCCTCGTCGGGATGGCCGGCATGACGCCGGCCATGACGTCGCTAGGGTGGGGACGAACTCGGGATTCATGCGTTGTCGCTTCATCATGATCCGTCTCGCCACCATCCTGCTGTCGCTCGGCCTGCTTGCTGCAGGTTCGCCGGCCCATTCCGCGAGCGACGGTCCTTATGACATCATGCGGCCGGAGCCGCGCACACCGGGCGTCGCCAACCCCTATGTGTCGCCGCGCCGCACGCCGCAGCGGCCCCGCCGCGTTCCGCGCGCGCAAAGCCCGGAGCAGCGCTGGCGCGACACGCCGCCGCCGATCGTGATACCCGGGACGGGGCAGGTGGTGCCGAGCGTGCCGATCGTGCCGCGTGGCAGCGTTCCCGGCGGTGGCGCAGAGAGCTTCGGCGATCGTGCGGCGCGCTGCGCGCACCAGTCGGGCCTCGCCGGTGTGCCGGGTGACCAGCGCGGCACCTATATGGGCACCTGCATCAACCAGTAACGGCGTTTGTTAAGCCGAAGAGGCACACGGAGACGTTTGATGACGCAGGAGAAATTCGATGCGGCGTGCTACACGCCGAAGACCGTCTATGTGACTTATATCGCCGCGACGCCGGAACAGGTGTGGCAGGCGCTGACCGATCCGGCCTTCACGCGACAATATTTCGGCGGGCTCGCCGCCGATGTGGAGCCGCGCACGGGCGGCGCATTTCGTCTGCTCTATCCCGATGGGCGCGTGCACATCGTCGGGAAGGTGGTCGACTGGTCGCCCCCGCGGCGCTTCGCCTGCACCTGGATCGTCGAGGGGATGGAGGAGTTTGCCGAGCTGCCGGCCTGTCTCGTCACCTACGAGATCGAACGCTCGGGCGAGAGCACGCGGCTCACCATGACCGAAGCGCACGATTGGGATATTCCCGACGCGATCCTCGCCGGTGGCGCGTCCGGCTGGCCGGCGATCCTGTCGAGCCTCAAGAGCGTGCTTGAAACCGGGAAGCCGCTCACCGTCGCCATGAGCATGCCCGACGGCATGGTCGAAGCGGCGCAGAAGGCGGTGGCGGAGAAACCGTGGCTGAAGCGGTAGTCACCGCAATCCGGCGTTGATCCGCTCGAGCGCCGACGAGCCGGGGCAGAGGTCCTGTTCGCCGAGCTGGTTCAGCGGCCGCTCCACGGTCGACAGATGCGCGTGCAGGTCGCTGGCCTCGGGTTCGACGTAGAGGAGCCCGGTGACGATCTGGCCGTTCGCGGCGTGGCGCTGCAGGAAGCCCATCGCTGCGGTGCGGTCGTTGACGTCGTAGTCGGCGTTGATCTTGCGCAGCGCGAGTTTAGAGCCGTCGTGCTGCTCGACGATCTGAACCGTGCCGGGATCGTAATTGATCTCGATCGGTGCGCGGCCGGAGATGAAATCGAGCCGGTTCACCGCCTCATTGTGCTCGCGCACATAATCGAAGCTCTTGGTCGAACCGGCGTGGTTGTTGAAGGCGATGCACGGCGAGATCACGTCGATGAACGCAGCACCCTTGTGTTCGATCGCGCCCTTGAGGATCGGCACGAGTTGCTGCTTGTCGCCGGAGAAGGATCGCGCCACATAGGTCGCGCCGAGCTGCAAGGCGATGGCGACCAGGTCGATGGAGTTGTCGGTGTTGGTGACGCCGCGCTTCGACTTCGAGCCGCGGTCGGCTGTCGCGGAAAACTGACCTTTGGTCAGGCCGTAGACGCCGTTGTTCTCGACGATATAGGTCATGTTGACGCCGCGCCTGATCGCGTGCGCGAACTGGCCGAAACCGATTGAGGCCGAATCGCCGTCGCCCGACACGCCAAGATAGATGAGATCGCGGTTGGCCAGATTGGCGCCCGTGAGCACCGACGGCATGCGACCGTGCACCGAATTGAAGCCGTGCGAATTGCCGAGGAAATAGGTTGGCGTCTTCGACGAGCAGCCGATGCCGGAGATCTTCGCCACGCGATGCGGCTCGATCGACAGCTCGAAGAAGGTCTGGATCAGCGCGCCGGTGATCGAGTCATGGCCGCAGCCCGCGCACAGCGTCGACACCGAGCCTTCGTAGTCGCGGTGGGTGAAACCGAGCGCGTTTTTCGGCAGGTCCGGGTGGTGGAATTTCGGCTTGGCGAGATAGGTCATGACGCGGCTCCTGACCCTCCCCTGGAGGGGGAGGGTCGGCGCGCAAGGCGCGCCGGGGTGGGGTGAGCGGCGAGGGTGACGTCACCCCCTCCCGGATTGCTGCGCAATCCGACCTCCCCCCTCCAGGGGGAGGTGAAGAAGGCGGTTCGTCGCATGCGCAAAAGGAGAGTCATCACGACACCACCGCCGGCTTGCCGTGCAGCGTGTCGATCCGCTCGCCGATGGTCCTGGCGATAAAGCGCGCGGTGATCGGCGTGCCGTCGAAATGCAGCACCGGCACCAGCCGGACCGGATCGACATTGCATTCGTTGACGATCAGCGAGCGCAGTTGCGCGTCGCGGTTCTGTTCGACCACGAATACGAAGTCGTGGTCGGCGAGGAAGCTCGGCACGCTGGAATGGAACGGGAAGGCGCGCACCCGCATCCGGTCGATGTGGTGGCCTTTGGTTTCGAGAATGTCGATCGCTTCGTCCATCGCCGGCGCGGTCGAGCCGTAATAGATCACGCCGAACTTGGTCGGCTTGCCGGCATTCGCCGTCAGCGGCCGGGGCACAAGATCCTTCGCCGTCTCGAACTTGCGCAGCAGCCGCTGCATGTTGTCGACATAGGGCGGGCCTTCCTCGGTATAGCGCGCATAGCGGTCGCGCGACGTGCCGCGGGTGAAGAACGAGCCCTTGGTCGGATGCGTGCCGGGATAGGTGCGATAGGGGATGCCGTCGCCGTCGACATCAAGATAGCGGCCGAAGTCGCGGCCGGAGTCGAGCTCGGCGGCTGTCATGACCTTGCCGCGATCGTAGCGGCGCGAGTCGTCCCAGCGGAACGGCCGGCACAGCCGGTGGTTCATGCCGATGTCGAGATCGAGCATGACGAATATCGTCGTCTGCAGCCGGTCGGCGAGGTCGAAGGCCTGCGCGCCGAACTCGAAGGCCTCGTGCGGGTCTTCCGGGAACAGCAGCACATGCTTGGTGTCGCCGTGCGATGCATAGGCGCAGGAGATCAGGTCGCATTGCTGGGTGCGGGTCGGCATGCCGGTCGAGGGGCCGGCGCGCTGTACGTTGAAGATGACCGCCGGGATTTCCGCGAAGTAGGAGAGGCCGATGAACTCCTGCATCAGCGAGATGCCCGGGCCGGACGTGGCGGTGAAGGCGCGCGCGCCGTTCCAGCCGGCGCCGATCACCATGCCGATGGAGGCAAGCTCATCCTCGGCCTGGACGATGGCGTAACGCGCTTTCTTGGTCTGGGGATCGACGCGCAGCTTGGCGCAATGTTTGGTGAAGGCGTCGGCGAGCGAGGACGAGGGCGTGATCGGATACCACGCGCACACCGTCGCGCCGCCATAGACCGCGCCGAGCGCCGCCGCGGAGTTGCCTTCGACGAAGATCATGTCGCCGACCTTGTCGGCACGCTTCACGGTCAGCCCGATCGGGCATTTCAGGTTTTTCAGCGCATAGTCGCGGCCGAGATGCAGCGCGTGCACGTTCGGCTGGATCAGTTTTTCCTTGGATTTGTACTGCTCGCCGATCAGCGCCTCGAGCACGGCCGGCTCCATGTCGAGCAGCGCCGACAGCACGCCGAGATAGATGATGTTCTTGAACAGTTGCCGCTGCCGCGGGTCGGTATATTCGCTGTTGCAGATCGCGGTGAGCGGCACGCCGATCACCGTGATGTCGTCACGGAATTTGCTGGCCGGGATCGGTTTGGTCGAATCGTAGAACAGATAGCCGCCCGGCTCGATCATGGCGACGTCCTTGTCGAACGTCTGCGGGTTCATCGCCACCATCATGTCGACGCCGCCGCGCGCGCCGAGATGGCCCGCCTCGGTGACGCGCACCTCGTACCAGGTCGGCAGGCCCTGAATGTTCGACGGGAAGATGTTGCGCGGCGAGACCGGCACGCCCATGCGCATCACCGCGCGGGCGAACATCTCGTTGGCGCTCGCCGAACCCGAGCCGTTGACGTTGGCGAAGCGGATGACGAAATCGTTTACGCTGCTGATCGGGCGTGCTGCCGGCATGACGGTCCCGCGTGTGTCATTTCCAGGAAGAATTTCTGCATGTCCCAGGCACCGGTCGGACAACGCTCGGCGCACAGGCTGCAATGCAGGCAGACGTCCTCATCCTTCACCATCACCCGGCCGGTCTTCAGCCCGTTCTGGACATAGAGCGCCTGATCGACATTGGGCGCGGGCGCGTTGAGCCGCGTGCGCAACTCCGCTTCCTCGCCGTTCTCGGTGAAGGTGATGCAGTCCATCGGGCAGATATCGACGCAGGCGTCACACTCGATGCACAGCGACGGCGTAAACACCGTCTCGACGTCGCAATTGAGACAGCGGCCGGCTTCGGCCAGCGCGAGTTTGACGTCGAAGCCGAGTTCGACCTCCGCCTTGATGTCCTTCAGCGCCACGGCCTTGTCGCGCTGCGGCACCTTGTACCGTTCGTCGAGCGCGACCGCGTTGTCGTAGGACCATTCGTGGATGCCCATCTTCTGGCTCACCAGCGTCACCGCGGGCACGGGCCGCTCGGCGATGTCCTCGCCATTGAGCATCTTGTCGATGGAGACGGCAGCCTCGTGGCCGTGCGCGACGGCCCAGATGATGTTCTTCGGGCCGAACGCGGCGTCGCCGCCGAAGAAGATGAGCGGATGCGTCGAGCGGAACGTCACCGGGTCGACCTTGGGCATGCCCCAGTCGTCGAAGGCGATGCCGATATCGCGCTCGATCCACGGGAAGGAGTTTTCCTGTCCGACCGCGACCAGCACATCGTCGCACGGCACATGCTCGTCCGGATCGCCGGTCGGGACCAGCTTGCGACGGCCCTGGTCGTCCTTCACCGCCTTCACCTTCTCGAAGGTGACGCCGGTGAGCTTGCCGTTTTCGTGGGTGAAGGCCTTGGGCACCATGTAGTTGAGGATCGGGATGCCTTCATGCATCGCGTCCTCTTTCTCCCACGGCGAGGCTTTCATCTCCTCGAAGCCGGAGCGGACGATCACCTTCACGTCATCGCCGCCGAGGCGGCGCGCGGAGCGGCAGCAGTCCATGGCGGTGTTGCCGCCGCCCAGGACGATAACGCGTTTGCCGATCTTGCTGATGTGGCCGAACGACACCGAGGACAGCCAGTCGATGCCGATATGGATGTTGGCCGCACCTTCCTGCCGGCCGGGAATATCGAGGTCGCGGCCGCGCGGCGCGCCGGAGCCGACGAACACCGCGTCGTAGCCGTCGGCGAGCAGCGCCTTCAGGCTGTCGATCCGCGTGCCGCCCTTGAAGGTGACGCCGAGGCCGAGGATGTAGCCGGTCTCTTCGTCGATCACGCTGTCGGGAAGGCGGAATTTCGGGATCTGCGTGCGGATCATGCCGCCCGCTTTGGGATCGCCGTCGAACACGGTGCAATCGTAGCCGAGCGGGGCGAGATCGCGCGCGACGGTGAGGGAGGCGGGGCCGCCGCCGACGAGCGCGATGCGCTTGCCGTTCCGGCGTTGCGCGGGCTTCGGCAACCGCGCGGTGATGTCGTCCTTGTAATCGGCGGCGACACGCTTCAGCCGGCAGATGGCGACGGGCTCATCTTCGACGCGCACGCGCCGGCAGGCGGGCTCGCAGGGGCGGTCGCAGGTGCGCCCGAGGATTCCCGGAAACACGTTCGACTTCCAGTTGATCATATAGGCGTCGCTGTAGCGGCCTTCCGCGATCAACCGGATATATTCGGGTACGGGCGTGTGGGCCGGACAGGCCCATTGGCAGTCGACGACTTTGTGGAAGTAATCAGGCGCCGCGATATCGGTATTCTTCATTCTCTCCCCGGCACGCGCCCCGCATGACGAAAATTCTTGAAGTGTGATGGTCGCTCTGCGGAGTGGTCTTTCCCTCGCTGTGTCGGTCTGGCGCCGACTCCGGGAAGTGTAGTTTAGGCTTTTTCCAAAGACCACCCGGCTTTTGCGGGAGGGCAGGACAACGATCCGTGAGGCGATCCGTCGGGATTTGTTCTTTCCGCGCTCTGAAAGCGGGGTTATAGGGCTCGCAACCGCCGGGGGGCGGTGGAACCGGCAAAAGTACCAAAAGTACAATGAAGCTCGTTGTTTTCGATTGCGATGGGACCCTGGTGGACAGCCAGCACATGATCTGTGCTGCGATGCAGCAGACCTACGACCAGCACGGTCTGGTCTGCCCGCCGCGCGAGATCGTGCTGTCGATCGTCGGCCTGTCCTTGCAGGAAGCTTTCGTGACGCTTGCCGCCGGCAATGCCGCGCATCCGATCGACGGACTGATCGAGAGCTACAAGAGCGCGTTCCAGAGTCTGCGCCGCGACAATACGCATCACGAGCCGCTTTATCCGGGGGCGCGTGACGCGGTGGAGATGCTGGCGCAACGCGACGACGTGCTGCTTGGCATCGCCACCGGCAAGTCGGTGCGGGGAGTCAAGCTGGTGCTGGGACACCATGGTCTCTACGACCGCTTCGCCACGGTGCAGACCGCCGACACCGCGCCGTCGAAACCGGACCCGGCGATGCTGCATCAGGCGATGCGTGAGGCCGGCGCTGAACCGCATGATACGGTGATGATCGGCGACACGGTATTCGACATCGCCATGGCGCGCGCTGCCGGCGTCGCCGCCATCGGCGTGAGCTGGGGTTATCATCCGGTCGCGGACTTGCATGCCGCGGGTGCCGATGTCGTCGTCGACGATTTCGCGCAACTGGTGCCTGCGCTGGAGACGCGGTGGTCCTCGCCGGCGCGACACACGCGGGGAGAGCCGAGGAAGCAACCCCATGCGTGACATCTTCGAAGAAATTTTCGACAACCCGCCGCTCGATCCGACCGAGGCGGCGCGGCGCAACATGCGGCCGATGCGCAAGCGCTTCTACGAGCAGGCGACGGTGGACGCCGAAAACGCCGTGCTGCTTGATGGCAAACCGGTGCGCACGCCGGCGCGTCGCTTGCTCGCCGCGCCCGATGCAGCGCTCGCGCAAGCTATCGCCGACGAATGGAATGCGCAGACGGCGATGATCGATCCGGCGACGATGCCGCTGACGCGGCTCGCCAATGCGATCGTCGACGGTGTTGCCGAAGCGCCGCAGCCGGTCGCCGACGAGATCGCGCGCTATCTCGCAAGTGACATGGTGTTCTATCGCGCCGGCGAACCGGCGAGCCTGGTCGAATGGCAGGCCCGCCACTGGGACCCGGTGCTCGCTTTCGCGCGCGACGCGCTTGGCGCGCGCTTCGTGCTGGCCGAAGGCATCGTGTTCCAGCATCAGCCGGAGCAGGCGGTGACTGCCGCGCGCCGCGCGATCCCATCCGATCCGTGGCGCCTCGGCGCGCTGTCGTCGATCACGACGCTCACCGGTTCGGCGCTGATCGCGCTGGCGCTCGACGCGCGTTCGCTCACGGTCGACGAGGCGTGGGCGGCGGCGCATGCCGACGAGGACTTCCAGATGCAGCAATGGGGCCGCGACGAACTCGCGCTCAAGCGCCGCGCCTTCCGCGAAGCGGAGATGCGGGCCGCCGCGCTGATCCTCGACCGCGCGGGTTCCTGACGGTTTCAACGCGCGTTTCTCCGCGAATCCCATTACACATCGCTGGGTCGGGAAATTGCGGGGTCACGGATGGTTACCATTCCGCCGCTCGTCTCGGGTTATGGCGTCGTGCAGCAGCGCACGCATCCGGATGCCTCGCCTCAACCGGGGCAGGGCGCGGCTGTGCCTGCCGCGCCGCCGCCAGCACCGGCCGATCCGCTGCTCGCTTTGCTCGACGCGACACTCAAATCCGCCGCCGTGCGCCAGAACGGCCTCGCGCCGCTCTATGCCGATCTGACCGCATTCGCCGCGCGGCCCGATCTGCCGCCGGCTTTGCGCGCGGCGGTGCAGGCAGTCCTCGGGTTGCAACTGCCGGTCGGGGACATGGCGGCAGAGACCTTGCAGGCTGCCGTGGCGCGCTCCGGCTTGTTTCTGGAAGCGGCGCTGGCGTCCGGGCAATTCGGCGGGGGCGACCTCAAGGCCGCGCTGATCAATCTGCGCGCCGTGCTGCAAAGCTTCCTCGGTGCGGAACCCGAAGCCTCGGTGCGGCCCGCGCCGCCGCCGCCCTATCCGGGCGCGCCGCCCGCCGGCCAGCCGCCATCGCCGGCGAAAGTCGGCATGCCGCCGCTCCGGGCCGCCGCCGAGCAGATCCTGACCGATACCGACGCGGCACTGAACCGGCAGACCATGCTGCAGGTCGCCTCGCTGCCCGACGCCCGCGTGCCGGACCATCCGCATCGGCTCACTTTGGAAATCCCGCTGCTGACGCCGCAGGGCACCGCGGTGGTCGCCCTGCAGGTGGGGCGGGAGGGGCGCCGCGCCGCCGGGGAGGAGGACCAGCCGCCGGTCTGGCGCATCGGCTTCTCGGTCCATCTCGATCCGGCGGGGCCGATCCATGCCCGCATTACCCAGACCGGGCCGCACACCAATGTCTCCATCGTTGCCGAGCGGCTCACGAGCGCGCAGGCGCTGCACCAGGGCCTGCCGCTGCTGCAGGCGATGCTGGCGGAAGCCGCGCTCGAGCCCGGCGAGCTGAACTGCCGCCTCGGCGCGCCGGAGAAGGGCACGGCCGCGCCGGGCCGGCTGCTGGACCGCGCCACATGACCGAGCCGCGGAAACCCCAAAACCCGGCGACGGAGGTCGCGGTCGCGCTCCAGTACGAGCGGCCAGCGGCCCCGCGCGTGGTCGCCATCGGGCGGGGCGACGTCGCCCGGCGCATCGCCGAGACGGCGAAAGCGCACGGCGTACCGCTCAACGAGAACCCGACGCTGGCGGTGGCGCTGTCGCAACTGCCGCTCGACGAGCCGATCCCGGAAAGCCTTTACCGGGCGGTGGCCGAGGTGCTGGGCTATATCCTGCGCACCACCGGCTCACTCCGCTGACCCCCAGCGCAGCTGTTGGCAGCGTCGGGCGCTCGGTGTGGCGCGCGCGCCAGCCGTGCTATCCCTGCCGGAATGGTTCCCGGCGCGGAGGGGCGGCAGGCGGCATGAAGATCACGCTCGATCTGTCCAAACTGGTGGAAGACGGCAAGCTGACGCCGGCCGAGGCCGCGCGGCTGAAGGGCCTCGCCGCGCCCGGCACCTCGGCGCTCGGTATCAGCATTCTGATCGGCTTCGGCGTCATCTCCATCGCCGCGAGCGCGGTCGCGCTGGTGCCGGTCCCGGCGACCGCCATCGCCATCGGCGCCGCGGTGTTCGCAGCCGGCCTCGCCATCGCGTTCATGGCGGCCGCGCAATGGCACCTGCTGGCGCAGATCTGCCTCGTCATCGGCGCGCTGATGTTCTCGGGCGGCGTCATCGCCTTCGGCGCAGGCTCGCTCGCCTCGCTGCTGATCGTCACCGCGGCGCTGGCAGTCGGATCGATCGTCGCGCGGTCGAGCCTGCTGATGGTCGGCGCGGTGCTGGCGCTCGCCGCGTGTCTCGGCGCGCGCACCGGCTATATGCATGCGAGCTATTCGCTGGCGATCTACGAGCCGACCGTCACCATTGTGCTGTTCGGCGCGCTGGCGCTCATCGCCTATCACGCCTCGAAGCGGCTGACGGCGGACTACGAAAGCATCGCCATTGCCGCCGCGCGCACGTCGGTGCTGCTGGTCAATTTCGGCTTCTGGATCGGCTCGCTGTGGGGCGATCCGCTGCGGCTCCTGCGGTCGATGGCGAGCGGCGATCCGGCGGTGCTCAACGAAAGTCTAGCGCGCGGCGCGGTCATTCCGGCTTATGTGTTTTCCGTTCTGTGGGCGGTGGCGCTGCTCCTCGTCGGCGTCTGGGGCGCGAAGGCGAACCGGCGCTGGGTGGTCAATGTCGCCGCGGTGTTCGGGGCTATCCACTTCTATACCCAATGGTTCGAACGGCTCGGCGCCAACGCCTTGTCCGTGCTGCTGGGCGGCCTGCTGATGCTGGCATTCGGGCTCGCCTTGTGGACGTTCAACCGCCGCGCGGAGACGAAGAAGGCATCATGAAAGATATTCTCGACAGGCTCGAACAGCGGCGCGCGGAGGCGCGCGCCGGCGGCGGCGACAAGCGCATCGAGGCGCAGCACAAGCGCGGCAAGCTCACCGCGCGCGAGCGTATCGAACTCTTGCTCGACAAAGGCTCGTTCGAGGAGTTCGACATGTTCGTCGAGCACCGCTCGACCGACTTCGGGATGGAGAAAACGAAAATCCCCGGCGACGGCGTCGTCACCGGCTGGGGCACGGTGAACGGCCGCACCGTTTATCTGTTCTCCAAGGACTTCACCGTGTTCGGCGGTTCTCTCTCCGAAACCCATGCGCAGAAGATCATGAAGGTGCAGGACATGGCGATGAAGGCGCGTGCGCCGATCATCGGTCTGTTCGACGCCGGCGGCGCGCGCATCCAGGAAGGCGTCGCTGCGCTCGGCGGCTATGGCGAAGTGTTCAAGCGCAACGTGCTCGCATCGGGCGTCATCCCGCAGATCAGCGTCATCATGGGCCCATGCGCGGGCGGCGACGTCTATTCGCCGGCGATGACCGACTTCATCTTCATGGTGCGCGATACGAGCTACATGTTTGTCACCGGTCCGGACGTGGTGAAGACCGTCACCAACGAGGTGGTGACGGCGGAAGAACTCGGCGGCGCGTCGGTGCACTCGGCGAAGTCCGGCGTCGCCGACGGCGCGTTCGAGAACGACGTCGAGGCGCTGTTGCAGATGCGCCGGCTGATCGACTTCCTGCCGGCCAACAACGAGAGCGGCGTGCCGCAATGGCCGACCGCGCAGAGCGTCGATGAGATCGACGACAGCCTCGACACGCTGGTGCCTGACAATCCGAACAAGCCCTACGACATCAAGGAACTGATCCACAAAGTGGTGGACGAGGGCGACTTCTTCGAGATCGCCGGCGCTTACGCGAAAAATATCGTCACCGGCTTCGGCCGCATCGCCGGCCGCACGGTGGGCTTCGTCGCCAACCAGCCGCTGGTGCTCGCCGGCGTTCTCGACAGCGATGCGTCACGCAAGGGCGCGCGGTTCGTGCGCTTCTGCGATGCGTTCAATATCCCGATCGTGACGTTCGTCGACGTGCCGGGTTTCCTGCCGGGCACCGCGCAGGAATACAACGGCCTGATCAAACACGGCGCCAAGCTCCTGTTCGCCTATTCGCAGGCGACGGTGCCGCTCGTCACCGTGATCACCCGCAAGGCGTTCGGCGGCGCCTACGACGTGATGGCGTCGAAGCATGTGGGCGGCGACGTCAACTATGCCTGGCCGACGGCGCAGATCGCCGTGATGGGTGCGAAGGGCGCGGTGGAGATCATCTTCCGCGCCGACATCGGCGATCCGGAGAAGATCGCCGCGCGCACCAAGGAATACGAGGACCGCTTCCTGTCGCCGTTCGTCGCCGCCGAGCGCGGCTATATCGACGACGTGATCATGCCGCACTCGACGCGCAAGCGCATCGCCCGTGCGCTCGCCATGCTGAAGGACAAGCATGTCGAGATGCCGCGGCGGAAGCACGATAATTTGCCGGTGTGAGATGCCCTCTCTAAAATCGATAGAGATTGAGTATTACCGCGGTTTCTATAATAGCCGAGAGATTCAATTCGCTTTGCCAAACGGAGAAGCGGGAAGCGGTTTGACGGTTATTGTTGGCCCTAATAATGCTGGCAAAACAAGCGTCTTGAACGCGCTACGCTTGGTTCTTTATCCGCGACAAGTTGATTTAGAGCATCGTCACGCAAATAAAATTCTAAAAATTTCTCTTACAACTTCCGAGGGTGCGATTCGTTCAGTTTCAAATCCTGATATGGGGGCAAATCTAGTCTCTTTGGGTTCTAGCGCGTGGCCATCGTTGGATGATGTACGTGTAGTGCCATCACGTCGGTCCTGGGCGCCATATACGCATCAGCAGACTATGGAAGAGGGGTCGTATTGGCAGAACGCAATTCACAATATGAACGAAGTGCAAGATGCTTATTTAGTGTCACGTGTTGCAGCTCTGACTTCAGAACGAAGAGAGCAATTCGATAGCTTGCTTAGGCGCCTTGTTCCTCAAATCAATACTTGGAGGATTGAATTATCGCGCGGTCAAACTTTTGTTCTTTACACAACTCACTCTGGCGCGACGCATGCGGCAGACTTGTTTGGCGATGGAATGGCGAGCCTCTTCCGGATCGCGATGGCTCTGCTTGATTCTTCAGCAGAGCGAGTTGTCGCGATTGACGAGCCGGAATTATCTCTACATCCCCAAGCTCAGAAAAGCCTTGCGGAGGTTCTCTCCGACTTTTCTAAGGAGCGGCAAATTATAATTACTACGCATTCTCCATATTTCGTGAACTGGTCAGATATCGCGAATGGCGCCGTCATTTTTAGACTGACGCAAGAAAAGAACGGGATTTGCGTAGGTGCTTTGACTGCTGAGACTTTAATGCATTTGCAAACTCTCACAAACGATTGGCAAAAGCCCAATCTCTTGGATGCAGTGGCTCGCGAGATATTTTTCGCCGATGAGGTTGTCTTTTTCGAGGGGCAAGAAGATGTTGGGCTCTTAAAAAAATACGCGCAAGAAAAAGGTTGGTGTCCCTTACCGGCTTTTGGTTACGGGGCAGGAGGGGCAGGCAATATAATTTCGTTCTTGGGAATGGCGCATGATCTGGGTATTCCAGCCGTCGCGGTTTTTGATGGCGATCAGCGGTCGATGCACCAAGATGCGATTCGAAAATTTCCTGACGCATTAAGTTTGTTGCTGCCTACGCCGGATATGAGAGATAAGTCTAAGCGCGATGCAAACGGGAGAGAGACGGAAGAAATTAATAAGATAGGAATTTTCGATAGACGAGGTGTGCTTAAGGCCGAATATGAAGCGTATGTTGAAGAGTTGTTCGCTAAAATTACGTCTGCGCTATTAGAACACCCCTCGGTAGAAAAGGGGGTGTTGTGATGTCTAAAATTGATTTTTCTACGCGAAATTTTGGCGAAGCGAGCGAGCATCTACGACGACATCTTGTCTGCGTCCCTCTATGATCCCGCATCACCCACGGAGTCGCTTTATGTCCGTCCTCTCCCGCCGCGCCGTTTTGGCTTCGGCCGCTGTCCTTTCTCTCACCCTGAGCATCCCCACCATGTCCGACGCTGCCCCGCAAACCACATCCTCCGGCCTGCAATACACCGACACCAAGGTCGGCACCGGCGTTTCGCCGAAGCGCGGGCAGACCGCCACGGTGCATTACACCGGCTGGCTCTACAACAACGGCATCAAGGGCCAGAAATTCGACTCGTCGGTCGATCGCAACGAGCCGTTCGCGTTTCCGGTCGGCATGGGTCAGGTGATCAAGGGCTGGGACGAGGGCGTCTCGACCATGAAGGTCGGCGGCAAGCGCACGCTGATCATTCCGCCCGCTCTCGGCTATGGCGCGCGCGGTGCCGGCGGCGTCATTCCGCCGAATGCGGTGCTGATATTCGACGTCGAATTGCTCGGCGTGAAGTAATTCATCGCGCCCGCCGGGGCTTGCGATGCCGCCCACCGACACCATCCTGTTCGCGCTGGCCATCGTCGCGCTCATTGCCGAAGGCATGACCGCGGCGCTGGCGGCGGGGCGGCGCAAGATGGACTGGTTCGGCGTCGCCATGCTCGGCGCGATCACCGCGCTGGGCGGCGGCACGACCCGCGACGTTTTGCTCGGGCATTATCCGCTGTGGTGGGTGAAGGAGCCGTGGCTGCTGGCGCTCACCGGCGGCGCCGCGCTCGTCACCATCGCCATCGCGCGGGTGGTGGAGCGGTTGCGGCTCCTGTTCCTGCTGCTCGACGCCATCGGCCTCGTCGTCTTCACCATCATCGGCTGCACGATTGCATTGGCGATGGACCAGTCGCTGCCGATCGTCATCGTCGCCGGCATGGTGACGGGCTGCGTCGGTGGCGTGCTGCGCGATGTGCTCTGCAACGACGTGCCGCTGCTGTTTCGCAGCGAGCTTTATGCCAGCGTCTCGGTGGTCACCGGCGCGCTCTATGTCGGCGGCCGCTCGCTCGACCTCGACCGCGACTGGGTGACGCTGGTCGCCGTCGCGGTGGGGCTGGCGTTTCGCCTGCTGGCGATCCGCTATCGTTGGGAAATGCCGAAATTTATCTACGATAAAGAGATGCACTGACGCCGGGGTAATTGCCGATGACGACGCTGTTTGCCTTCCTGCATCATCTGCTGGCGTTCGCGCTGGTGGCGTGCATCGCCATCGAGCTCGTGCTGGTGCGGCAGGAGCTGACGCTCGCCACGGCGCGAAAGCTGATCCGCATCGACGCGTTGCTCGGCCTCTGCGCCTTGCTGCTGCTCATCGTCGGTCTGTCGCGCGTGATCTGGTTCGAGAAGGGCGCCGACTATTACTGGGCGAACCATGCCTTCCTGACCAAGTTCGGCGTCTTCATCGGCATCGCCGTTGTGTCGATCACGCCGACGGTGGAATTCCTCACCTGGCGCAAGGCGGTGCGGGCAGGGCAGGTGCCGCAGGTGGAGGAGCGCACGCTGCGCAAGCTCGCTGCGTTCCTGCACTGTGAGCTTGCCGGTATCGTGGTCATCCTGCTGTGCGCCGTGCTGATGGCGCGCGGCGGCTGGATCTGACGGGGCCTCTCCCAGTTGCCCGTGATCGCGTGCCGCGTCTGGACCCGGCCGGTTGCCGCCGGCGACGCGGAAAGCATGCACCACAACCACAGGTAGAATGATCAATTCACGCAGGCGGCGCGTGAATTCCGTCGCGCTTCATTAACCCGAATGAATTACGAACCGCGTGGGCAAAGGGCGCGCGTGGGTTTCTTTCGGACATTCGGATTTGACGTCGCCGTCATCGCCGCCGTGGCGATGGCCGGCACGACGGCGACCGCATGGACGATGCTGGCGTCTTCGCCGGATACGCCGACGGTCGCGGTGATGTTCGCGCCGTGGACGCCGGCGGAGCAGGCGATGCTGCGGGCGGCCGAAGCGGGTGGGCGGATCGTGGGGTTCGGCCTGCTGACGTCGATCGTGATCGTCGCGCCCGAGCACCCCGATTATGCGCGTGATGTCGCCGAGGGCGGCGCATGGCTGGTGGCCGATGCGGCGCGGACGGGCGGCTGCGGCCTGCCGAGGACGAAGTGAACATGCAAAAGCTGCCGGACAGTCTGACGGCGTTCCAGGAAAGCGTCGCGCGGGTGTTGAGCGGGCTCGCGGTGCTGCATGTGCCCGCGCTGATTGTGGTCGCGTGGCTGCGCGACATGAATGTGCTGGCCACGGCGGCGATTGCCATTCTGTTTGCCGCCACGCCGCTGCTGTTGATGCTGCTGAAGCGCCCGCTGATCGTCGTCTCGTTTGCGCTCGCCGTCGCGCTCATCGGTCAGACCGCGCAACTCGTCTATCTGATGACGGGGCATCCGTGGCAGATCGAGATGCATTTCTATTATTTCGCGGTGCTCGCGCTGATCGGCGGGTTCTGCGGACGGCGCACCATCGTGTTCGCGGCGAGCCTGATCGCCGCGCAGCATCTGCTGTTCAACTGGCTCATTCCCGAGGCGCTTTATCCCGGCGGCAGCGACTTCATGCGCGTTATGGTGCATGCGGTCATCGTCGTGATCGAGACGGCGATGCTGTGCTACATCGGGTTTGCGATCCGCGAGGCGTTCGGACAAGCCGAGCGCAGCCGTGAGGCGGCCGAGGCGGCGGCGGCGAAAGCCCGTGAGATCGCCGGCTCCCGCCAGAACCTGCTGTCCGATACGACATTGCGCGCCGACCGCACCGGCGAATTGCTGCAGCGGTTCGAATCCGAAATGGCGGCGTCGATCGAAGGCCTGCATGCCACCGCGAGCGCGCTGCTCGGCAGCGCCGACAAGCTCGGCACGTCCGCGGCGAAGTCCACGGCGCAGATCATCGCCGTGTCCAGTGTTTCGGAAAGCACCGCGCGGCGGGTGGAGCAGGTGGCGCAGGCCGGCGAGGAACTGACGCGCACGATCGATGAGGTCGGCGCCAGCGCGGCGCAATCGTCGCAGCTTGCCGCTTCGGCGGTGGCCGAAGCGCAGAAGACGTCGGCCACGGTCGATGAAATGGCGTCGGTGGTCCGCGAGATCGGCGACGTCACCGGACTCATTTCCGGCATCGCCGCGCAGACCAATCTGCTGGCGCTCAATGCGACCATCGAGGCGGCGCGCGCCGGAGAGGCGGGCCGCGGCTTCAGCGTCGTCGCGCAGGAGGTGAAGGCGCTCGCCAACCAGACCGCGCGCGCGACGCAGGAGATCGCGGTGCGGATCGCGGCGATGCAGGACACCAGCGCGCGTTCGGTCAGCGCGATCCAGACGATCTCGTCACGCATTCATGAACTCGACGGCGTCACGGCGACCATCGCCGTCGCGGTCGAGGAACAGGCGGCCGCCACGCGCGACATCGCCGGCAACGTCGCATCCGCCGCCACCGGGGTCGGGCATGTGGAAGCGGCTGTCGCCACCATCGAAACGCTGATCGGCGAAAACCGGAGCGCGGTGGGCGATCTCAACGCCGCCGCCGATGCGCTGGTGAAGCAGACCCAAACCATTCGCGAGCGCGTGAAGCTGTTCACCGGCGATATCGAACGGCTCCGCGCCTGAAACCATCCCGCAAGGAGATCGTCATGACCCCGGAGCAAGGCCAACTGGTTCGCCTCTCGTTCGTGCAGATCATGGGTCGGAAGCAGGATCTCGGCCGCATTTTCTACGAGCGGCTATTCGCGACGGCGCCGGCCTTGCAGCCGCTGTTCAAGAGCAGCATCGAGGAGCAGGCGCAGAAGCTGATCGACACGCTCGCGCTGGTGATCGGCAATCTGAAAAATCCGACGGGTCTTGCCGGCATGCTCGAGCGGCTCGGTCGGCGCCACAGCGGTTACGGCGTCAAGGACGAGCATTACGCGATCGTCGGCGAGGCGCTGGTCTGGTCCCTGCAAAAGATTCTGGGCGCGGATTTCACGCCGCCGCTGCGGGACGCCTGGATTGCGCTCTATACGACCGCTGCCGATGCGATGAAGCAGTCGACAGTCGCGCAGGCGCAGCGCGCTTAAGCGGCGCGTCCACGCCCTTAAATATCGCGCCTAAGCGACAACCCCGGCGAGGCCGGGGTTGTCTTCTGATCGTCCGCTATTGCATCAAGCCGTTACTGGTTCGATGGACCCGAACCGGTCGTGCTCGGAGCCTGCGGCGTCGGGCGCTGTGCGGTGGACGGCGCGGGCGCGGGCGCCGGAGTCGTGCGCGACGTGGTTGCGGCGGGCGGCGTCGTGTTCGCCGTCTGTTGCGG
This sequence comes from Pseudomonadota bacterium, assembly GCA_023386635.1. Taxonomy (GTDB): domain Bacteria; phylum Pseudomonadota; class Alphaproteobacteria; order Rhizobiales; family Xanthobacteraceae; genus Pseudolabrys. Next base: position 46,468 of record JAEWJH010000134.1, on the reverse strand, counting down.
ACCTGTGTTGCCGAACATAAAGGCCAGCACCAGCACGACGACGGCAATGCCTGCGATCCACCCCCACATCATGCCGCCGCCGCGCGCTTCGCGAACCGGCGCCGGTTCCATCGGGATCGGATCGTTCGGGTCGACGGATGCTCGCCCGGGCAGCGGCTCGCCCGGACGCGGCCTGTTCAGGTTGGGATCTGACATCGTCACCTCCATGGTTATCCATGGAGATAACGAGCTCGACGGTAGCCCGGTTCCGTCGCAACAGAGCGATGGAACCGAACCGGATAGTCAGAACACCACGACGGAGCGGATCGATTCGCCCCGGTGCATCAGATCGAATCCCTTGTTGATGTCGGCGAGCGGCATCGTGTGGGTGATCATCGGGTCGATCTCGATCTTGCCGTCCATGTACCAGTCGACGATCTTCGGCACGTCGGTGCGGCCGCGCGCGCCGCCGAACGCCGTGCCTTTCCAGACGCGGCCGGTGACGAGCTGGAACGGGCGCGTGGAAATTTCCGCGCCGGCCGGCGCGACGCCGATCACCACCGAGACGCCCCAGCCGCGGTGACATGCTTCGAGCGCCTGCCGCATCACGGTGACATTGCCGGTGCAGTCGAAGGTGTAGTCGGCGCCGCCGATCTGGTCTTCCTTCGTCTTGGTCATGTCGACGAGATAGGGAACGAGGTCTTTGCCGATTTCCTTCGGGTTGACGAAATGCGTCATGCCGAAGCGCTCGCCCCAGCGCTTCTTGTTGTTGTTGAGATCGACGCCGATGATCATGTCGGCCCCGGCGAGCCGCAGGCCCTGGATTACGTTGAGGCCGATGCCGCCGAGGCCGAACACGACGGCCTTGGCGCCGGGTTCCACCTTGGCCGTGTTGAGCACCGCGCCGATGCCGGTGGTGACGCCGCAGCCGATGTAGCAGACCTTGTCGAACGGCGCGTCCTCGCGGATCTTCGCGACCGCGATCTCCGGCAGCACCGTGTAGTTGGCGAAGGTCGAGGTGCCCATGTAGTGATGCAGCTTCACGCCTTCGCAGGAAAAGCGCGAGGTGCCGTCCGGCATCACGCCCTGGCCCTGGGTCGAGCGGATGGCGGTGCACAGATTGGTCTTGCGCGACAGGCACGAGGGGCACTGGCGGCATTCCGGCGTGTAGAGCGGGATGACGTGGTCGCCCTTCCTTACAAAGGTTACGCTGGGGCCGACGTCGACGACGATGCCGGCGCCCTCATGGCCGAGGATGGCGGGGAACAGGCCTTCGGGATCGGCGCCCGAAAGGGTAAATTCGTCGGTGTGGCAGATACCGGTGGCCTTGATCTCGACCAGCACTTCGCCCGCCTTGGGGCCTTCCAACTGCACCGTGGTGACCTCCAGCGGTTTGCCCGCTGCGATCGCGACTGCCGCACGCACGTCCATGCTCGATGATCTCCTGTCTGACGCCGGTATCATGAAGCCGGCCGTCCGTTCGGGCAACCGCGGGGCGGCTATTCCCAAGCGAGACGTGCGCCGGTCCGGGATCGTGCTATAGCACCGGGCGCGGAGTTTCCATGCCTCTCGACCGTATCGCTATCGCCACAGCCCCGATCGTCTTCGTGCTGCTGTGGAGCACCGGCTTCATCGGCAGCAAATACGGCCTGCCGTATGTCGAGCCGCTGACCTTTTTGATGCTGCGGATGATCCTGGTCGTGGCGCTGATGCTGCCGATCGCGTGGATCGCCCGTGCGCGCTGGCCCAATCGGCAAGAGGTGCTGCACAGCGTCGCCACTGGCCTGATGGTGCACGGCCTCTATCTCGGCGGCGTGTTCGTCGCGATCGCGCAGGGCGTTCCGGCCGGCATTTCCGCGCTGATCCCCGGCCTGCAGCCGATCCTGGTCTCGACCATCGCCAATCGCTGGATGGGCGAGCGCGTCGGTCCCTTGCAATGGCTTGGTCTCGCGCTCGGTCTGATTGGCGTCCTGCTGGTGCTGCACGACCGCAGCATCATCGCCGCCGGCAGCGTGATCGGCTGGATCGCGACCGTCGTGTCGCTGCTCGGCATCTCCCTCGGCACGCTTTACCAGAAGAAGTTCGGCGGTCGAATCGATTGGCGCACCGGCAACATCGTGCAGTACACGGCGGCGGGCCTGTTCTTCGCTGTCGGCGCGTTCCTGTTCGAGACGCGCGTGGTGCACTGGACGCCGGAATTCATCGGCGCGATGGCGTGGCTTGTGGTCGTGCTGTCGATCGGCACCGTGGCGCTGATGTACTGGCTGATCCGCCGCTCGCCCGCGACCGGCTTTGCAAGCCTGTTCTATCTCGTCCCGGTGGTGACGGCGCTGATGGCCTATGTGCTGTTCGACGAACGGCTCGACGCGATCTCCCTCGTCGGCATGGTGATCTGCGCCGTCGGCGTGTTCCTCGTCAACCGTGCGCAGGCGGCGCCTAAGCGCGCGTCTCCTTGAGCGCGGCGAGGGCGCGCTCGCGCGCCGCTCTGTGATCGACGATCGGGCGAGGATAATCCCGACCGAGCGTAATCCCTGCTTCTTTCAACACGTCCGCCGGCGCGTCCCAAGGCTTGTTCAGCCATTCGTCGAGCAGCGCCGCGATCTCCGGCACCCAGCGCCGGACATAGTCGCCATGCGGATCGAATTTCTCGCCCTGAAGCACCGGATTGAAGATGCGGAAATAGGGCGCGGCGTCGGCGCCGCAGCCGGCGACCCATTGCCAGCTTGCCGGATTGTTGGCCGGATCGGCATCGACCAGCGTGTCCCAGAACCACATTTCGCCGAGCCTCCAGTCCAGCAGCAGATGCTTGACCAGAAATGACGCGGCGACCATCCGCACGCGATTGTGCATCCATCCGGTCTGCCAGAGTTGCCGCATCCCGGCATCGACGACCGGATAGCCGGTCATCCCGCGCTGCCAGGCGCGCAGCGCCTTGGCGTCGCGCCGCCAGGGAAATGCATCGAAGCGCTGCTGCAGGTTGTCGGTCGCCAGTGTCGGATGGTGATGGAGCAGGTGATAGGAGAATTCGCGCCAGCCGATCTCGCTCAAAAACTTCTCGATGTCGGCTGACGCTGCCGGATGCTGGTCGGCGGCAAAGCGCGCCGCATGAAAAGTATCCGCGACGCTGATCTCGCCGAACCGCAGATGCGGCGACAATTGCGATGTCGCGTCGCGGTCGGGCCGGTCGCGATCGCTGCCATAACCGGCGATATCTTTGAGAAAGGCGCGCAGTCTATGCCGCGCGCCGGTTTCGCCCGGTGTCCACTGGTCGCGAAAGCCGTGCGCCCAGTCCGGCTGTGATGGTTCGAGCGCCCATTCGTCCAGCCGGTCGCCGTCGATCTTTGGCGGCGCAGGAAGGTTGCGCGGCGCGGACTGCGGCCTGCGGGGTTCAAGCATGCGCAACCGCTTCCAGAACGGGGTAAAAACCTTCGGACCGCCTTCCTTGCCGGTGACGGTGCCCGGTTCGGCGAGGAGATTGCCGGCGAAGGTGCTGCCGCCGATGCCGTCGGCTTTCAGCGCGTCGATCACCTGCGCATCGACGTCGCGGCCCGGCTGATCGTAACGGCGATTCCAGTGCACGCGTTCGGCACCGATCTCGCGGGCAACCTGCGATACTATCCCGGCCGCCGCGCCCCGGCGCAGCACCAGCCGCTGGCCGTGCTGGCGCAGCGCCTCATCGAGCGCGCGCAACGATTGCGCCAGCCACCAGCGCGACGCACCGCCGAACGGCCGCACGCCGCGGCTCTCCTCGTCGAGCACATAAAGGCAGACGAGCGGCGCGCCGGTTTTCGCCGCCGCGGTGAGCGCGGGATGATCGTGGAGCCGCAGATCGTCGCGAAACCAGACGATGGCGGGGGCAGGGCGGGTGTCGCGTGCGGCCATCGTGATCACTGGTCGCTGCTAGCGGTTTCGCTTTTCCAGAATCATCTGTGTCTGGGTGACGACGGCGGCGAGCTTGCCGTCGCCTCGCGTCACCTTCGTTTGCCACACCATGGTGGTGCGGCCGCGATGAAGCGGGGTGCATTCGGCGAACGCCGTGTCGCCGACGGCGATGGACGCGAAAAAGTTCGTCTTGCTTTCCAGCGTGGTGGTCGCCTGACCGGAGGCGAGGTTTGCGGTGGCGGCGGTGCCGCCGAGATTGTCGGCCAGCGACATTAGCGCCCCGCCGTGCAGCACGCCGTTGCGGTTCGCGTGGTTTTCCGTGACCGCCATCTCGGCGGTCAGCCGGTCCATCGAGACATGGGTGATCTTGATGCCGAGGAAGTGGGCATAGGCCGGTTGATCGAACGCATCCTCGCGCATGTCGCCTCGCAGTACTGGATAGGGAAAGGGCGCAGCTCGCGCCGCGCCCTTTTTTAAATCATGCCCGCTCGAGAGCAAGCCGTTGCCGGTCGCCGTTACTTCGGCTGCGGCACGATGCGGATATACGGCTTCGGCGCCTTCCAGCCCTGCGGGAAGAGCTTCTTGGCATCGTCATCGGAGACCGAGCCGCCGATGATGACGTCCTCGCCCTGTTTCCACTGGGCGGGCGTCGCGACCTTGTGCTTGGCGGTGAGTTGCAGCGAGTCGATCACGCGCAGCACTTCGTCGAAGTTGCGGCCGGTCGACATCGGATAGACGAGGATCAGCTTGATCTTCTTGTCCGGGCCGATGACGAACACGTTGCGCACCGTCTGGTTGTCCGCGGCCGTGCGCTTGGACGGATCGCCTGACGCGGAGGCCGGCAGCATGTGATACGCCTTGGCGACCGCGAGGTCGGAATCGCCGATCATCGGATAGTTCGGTGCGAAGCCCTGCGTCTCCTTGATGTCCTCGGCCCACTTGGCATGCCGGTCCACCGGATCAGCCGACAGGCCGATGATCTTGACGCCGCGCTTGTCGAACTCCGGCTTGATCCGCGCCATGTAGCCGAGCTCGGTGGTGCAGACCGGCGTGAAATCCTTGGGGTGGGAGAACAAAACCACCCACTTGTCGCCGATCCAGTCATGAAAGCGGATCTTGCCTTCGGTGGTTTCGGCTTCGAAATCCGGGGCGGTATCGCCAATCGCCAGCGTCATGGGAAACTCCATTCCTGAAACATCGAGAGAAGACGGGTCGCGGCGGAAACGGACCGCGCGGACCCGATCCTGGCTCAATATAGGGCGTGTACCGGCAATGGAACAGGCATCCTAAAAAAGAACCGCCGCCGCTGCCGGCCCGCCGGAAAACAGAACAATCCGGGGGTCGCCGGCCGGCGTGAGGGAAGATTATCCTCCGGGGCGAAAGTCGCACACCGGGGACGCTTGCCGTTCTGCGCGCTTCGGGAGACAAAGGGCGTGAACGGGGTTCCAGCAAAGATGTTCAAGACGATCCTGATCGCCAACCGCGGGGAGATCGCCTGCCGCGTCATCAAGACCGCCCGGCGGATGGGTATCCGCACCGTGGCGGTCTATTCCGATGCCGACCGCGATGCGCTGCATGTGGCGATGGCCGACGAGGCGGTGCATCTCGGCCCGCCGCCCGCCGCGGAAAGCTATCTGCTGATCGACAGGATCGTCGCCGCCTGCAAGGCGACCGGGGCCGAAGCGGTGCATCCGGGCTATGGCTTTCTCTCCGAGCGCGAGGCGTTCCCGAAAGCGCTTGCCGCCGCCGGCATCGTCTTCATCGGTCCAAATCCCGGCGCCATCGCCGCCATGGGCGACAAGATCGAATCCAAGAAGGCGGCTGCGGCCGCGAAGGTCTCGACCGTGCCGGGGCACCTTGGCGTCATCGAAGATGACACGGCGGCGGTGAAGATCGCCGACGAGATCGGCTATCCGGTGATGATCAAGGCCTCCGCCGGCGGCGGCGGCAAGGGCATGCGCATCGCCCATTCGCGGTCGGAGGTGGCGGAGGGCTTTGCCCGGGCGCGCTCCGAAGCGAAGTCGTCATTCGGCGACGACCGCGTGTTTATCGAGAAGTTCATCGTCGATCCGCGCCACATCGAAATCCAGGTGCTCGGCGACAAGCACGGCAACGTCATCTATCTCGGCGAGCGCGAATGCTCGATCCAGCGCCGCAACCAGAAAGTCATCGAGGAGGCGCCGTCGCCGCTGCTCGACGAGGCGACGCGCCGGAAGATGGGCGAGCAGGCGGTCGCGCTGGCCAAGGCCGTCGGCTACGACAGCGCCGGCACTGTGGAATTCGTCGCCGGGCAGGACAAGAGCTTCTACTTCCTCGAAATGAACACGCGGCTCCAGGTCGAGCATCCGGTGACCGAACTGATCACCGGCATCGACCTCGTCGAGCAGATGATCCGCGTCGCCGCCGGCGAACCGCTCAAGATCAGGCAGTCGGACGTGAAGCTGACCGGCTGGGCGTTGGAAAGCCGCGTCTATGCCGAAGACCCGTATCGCAACTTCCTGCCGTCGATCGGCCGGCTCACCACCTATCGTCCGCCGGCCGAAGGCGTTGCTGACGGCATCACCGTGCGCAACGACACCGGCGTCTACGAGGGCGGCGAGATTTCGCTGTTCTACGATCCGATGATCGCCAAGCTCGTCACGCATGCGCCGACGCGCGCTGCGGCGATCGAGGCGCAGTCGGACGCGCTCGATGCTTTCGCCATCGACGGCATCCGCCACAACATTCCGTTCCTCGCGGCGCTGATGGCGCATCCGCGCTGGCGCGCGGGGAAACTCTCGACCGGATTCATCGCCGAGGAGTTTGCCGGCGGCTTCAAGCCGCAGGTGCCGCAAGGCGAGACCGCGCGCGTCATCGCGGCGGTGGCGGCGGCGATCGATCTCGTCACCGGCGAACGTCGCCGGCAGATTTCCGGGCAGATGAACGGCCGCACAGTGACGCGCGAGCGCAAGCGCGCCGTCTGGCTCGGCCAGGACGAGCACAAGCTCGATGTGGTGCGCGACGGCGATACGATCGCGGTCTCGTTCGGCGGCGAACAGATGCGGCTGATGTCGGCGTGGTCGCCGGGCCAGCCGGTGTGGGAGGGGCAGATCGGGACCGATACGGTGGCGGTGCAGGTGCGGCCGATCCTGAACGGCTTCCTGCTGACGCATCGTGGCGTCGAGACGCGCGCCTATGTCTACACCGAAGCGGAATCCGCCTATGCGCGGCTGATGCCGGTGAAGAAGGCGGCCGACAGCGGCAAGCAGGTGCGCTGCCCGATGCCGGGCCTCGTCGTCTCCATCGCCGTCAATGAAGGCCAGGAGGTCAAGGCTGGCGAGACGCTGGCGGTGGTCGAGGCCATGAAGATGGAAAACGTGCTGCGCGCCGAGCTCGACGGCACGATCAAGAAGGTGCACGCCAGGAAGGGCGACAGCCTCGCGGTCGATGCGGTGATCCTGGAGTTCGCCTGACGCGGAACTGACATCGCGACGCGGGCGTTATCTCCCGACACACCCGGGGAGCCCCTCTTATGTCCCGTCAGCCGAAAGATCGTCCGGAAAAAGCGCCGCAGCGGCCGCAGCCGGAAATCACGCCGGACAGCGTTCCGGATCGCCCGGAAATCCTGCCGGACGACATGCGCCGGCGCGATCGCCCGGAGGCGCCGGATTCGCTGCCGCCCGCGCGCGAGGAGGCGACGCTCGCGCCCGACGGCGGCAACGCCAATCATCCGGTCCATGACGAGCCGATCGAGGATATGGAGCCGCAGGACTACGAGGCGATGATCGACAATGCGGAGGAAGGGCAAATCCGTCGCCAGACCGACGACGAGATTTACGATCCGCGTGCCAATCGTTCGTTTTCGCGCGGCTCCGGCGATCCACTCGACCAGCGCAGCCGCGACAGCGAGCTCACGCGCGACAAGTGAAGCTAACGCCCTCCGGCGCGGCGGCAACCGTCGCGCCGAACAGGCGCTCGAACTGGCGGCGCAGCGCGATGTCCACATCGTCCATGGTCGCCGTCAGGCCGAGGTCGGCGAGGCTGGTGACGCCGTAACGCTGCTCGGAGATGCCGCACGGGACGATGCCGGAGAAGTGCGACAGGTCCGGCTCGACGTTGAGGCTGATGCCATGCAGCGTCACCCACTGGCGGATGCGGATGCCGAGCGCGGCGATCTTGTCTTCATAGGCTCTACCTTGCAGGTCCTGGCCCTTGTCGGGCCTCTGTACCCAGACGCCGACGCGGTCCTCGCGCCGTTCGCCGCGCACATTGAACGCGTCGAGGGTCTGGATCAGCCATTCCTCGAGAGAAGCGACGAAGCGGCGCACGTCCGGCGTGCGGCGGCGCAGGTCGAGCATCACATAGGCCACGCGCTGGCCCGGCCCGTGATAGGTGAGTTGCCCGCCGCGCCCGGCCTCGTAGACCGGGAACCGGCTGCTGTGCAGATCCTCGGGGCGGGTGCTGGTGCCAGCGGTGTAGAGCGGCGGATGCTCCAGGAGCCACACCAGCTCCGGCGCGTCGCCGGCGGCGATGGCCGCGACCCGCGCATCCATCGTCTGCAGGGCCTCCTCATAGGCGACAGGACGATCACTGATCCGCCATTCGACCGGGGCCGATCCGGCCACAGCGAGGAAGCCGGCGGGGAGAGGTTCGCGCATGTTAATCACCCGGTAACCATACCATGGTCACCTCGCGGGGAACGGAATCTGACCCTTCGGGTCAATGTTCGGTCTTTTCGCCCCATCTTTTGCAAGGAATGCCCCGCCCGTGTCGACTCTCAATCATGTCTCGCTCGATATCACCGTGGTGTTAGGTACGACGTCCATGCCGGTTCACCAGGTGCTGCGGCTCGGCCGCGGCGCGATCATCGAGCTCGATTCGACCGAGGACGACGCGGTGAAAATCCTCGCCAACGACATGCCGGTCGCCAAGGGCACGGTGGTGGTCAACGGCAACCGGATCGCGGTGGAAGTGGCGGAATTGCTGCCGCGCGCGCCCGATCAGCGGTAATTGCGGGCATCGCCCTCAAGTTTCTCTCTGGCCCTTGTCGGTCGGGGGGCGATTTGTTACATGGCCCCCGTTCAGGCACAGCCCGGGACGGGTTTGCGCCTTTTCTCATGTTACCTGATGCGGCCGTGGCGGAATTGGTAGACGCACTAGCTTGAGGTGCTAGCGGGTAACACCGTGGAAGTTCGAGTCTTCTCGGCCGCACCACTCTTTCTAAAACATTGATATCGATGACATTTCTGGCCGTGCACCCGAGAGGGTGCGCGGCCTGTCATGTTTTCGGGGCCACGCATGGCATAAAGTCGCGCTCCGTCGGATTCGGGAACAGCGAGGGACATGTGGACGCAACGCCGCGATCGGGCCGGCCGCGAGGCTGGCTGGAAGTCCTGCTGGTATTCACGCGGCTTGGACTCACATCGTTCGGCGGTCCGGTCGCCCATCTCGGGTTTTTCCGCACCGAGTTCGTGACGCGGCGCAGCTGGCTCGACGACCGCGCCTATGCCGATCTGGTGGCGCTGTGCCAGTTCCTGCCGGGCCCGGCCTCCAGTCAGGTCGGCATCGCCATCGGCCTGTCGCGCGCGGGCTATGCCGGCGCGCTCGCGGCGTGGACCGGGTTCACGCTGCCGTCCGCTATCGCGCTTGTGCTGTTTGCCTACGGCGTGAGCGGGATGGGCGATATCGCCCATGTCGGCTGGATCCATGGTCTCAAGGTCGCCGCCGTCGCCGTCGTCGCGCAGGCCTTGCTCGGCATGATGCGCACGCTCGCGCCGGATACGGCGCGCGCGACCCTCGCGGTCGCCGCCGCGGTGATCGTGCTCGCCGTGCCGTCGGCGTGGAGCCAGATCGGTGCGATCGCGCTCGGCGCGCTGGTCGGCCTGTGGCTGTTGCGCGCCGATGCGCCGGCCGAACCGGCGATGCTGCCGCTCGCGGCAAGCCGCACGGCGGGCGCGGTGTCGCTCGCGCTGTTCTTCATCCTGCTGGTGGGATTGCCGCTGCTCGCGGCCATGGCGCCGTCGCAGGCGCTCGCCGTGTTCGAGGCGTTCTATCGCGCCGGTTCGCTGGTGTTCGGTGGCGGCCATGTGGTGCTGCCCCTGTTGCAGGCCTCGGTGGTTACGCCCGGCTGGGTCAGCAACGACGCTTTCCTCGCCGGATACGGCGCCGCGCAGGCGGTGCCCGGACCGCTGTTCACGTTCTCCGCTTATCTCGGCGCGGTGATGGGACCTTGGCCGAACGGCTGGGCGGGCGCGATCCTCTGTCTGGTCGCGGTGTTCCTGCCATCGTTCCTGCTGGTGATCGGCGCGCTGCCGTTTTGGCAGGATCTGCGGCGAAAGCCTGCGGCACAGGCTGCGCTGCGCGGCGTCAATGCCGCCGTTGTCGGCCTGCTGCTCGCCGCGTTCTACAACCCGGTTTGGACGGCGGGCATCACCAGCCCCGCCGACTTCGCACTGGCATCGACCGCGTTCCTGCTGCTGTTGATGTGGCGGACGCCGCCGTGGCTCGTGGTGCTGTTGAGCGCGGCGGCTGGCGCGGCCATCGCCGCATTGTGATCGTCAGCGGTAGATGACCACGCCGCGGCGGGGGTCGGGACCGGGTGCGAAATCGCGCGAATAGCGCGGCTGCTGCCGCTGGTCGGCCGGGATGGTCCGCGGCCAGGCATAGCGCGGCGGTTGCGGCGGAGCGGCGACGCGGGGCGGCTTCGGTGGCGGAGCCGCGCTCGGCACCACATGGACGATGCGGTAGCCGCGGGTCTTGAGTGCCTGCAACAGCAGCGGCAGCGCGAGCGCGGTCGCCGGCTGCACGTCATGCAGCAGCAGCACGCCGCGCTTCTTCTGCTCGATGCGCTCCATGGCCCGCTTCACCACCTCGTCGGCGGCGATGTTCTTCCAGTCGTCGGCGTCGAAATCGACGCTCCACACGGCGATGCGGCGGGCGGCGAGATAATCCTCGATCGGCCGCAGCCGCAGCAGGCCGGGAATCCGGAAATAGGGCATCAGATGCCGTGGATCGCCGAGTGCGGCGGTCACCGAGGCGATGCCGTCGTTGATCTCCGCCTCGGCGCGCGGCTGCGCCATCTGGTCGAAGGTCAGCGGGTGGTTCTGGCTGTGCGTGCCGACCGCGTGGCCTTCCCTGAAGATGCGCCGCGCGAGATCGGGATTGGCGGTCGCCTGCCGGCCGACCAGGAAGAACGTGGCCTTGATGCATTCGGCGGCGAGTGTCTGCAGCACGCTGTCCGTGTAGGGCGGCAGCGGGCCGTCATCGAAGGTGAGGACGATCTCGCGATCGTTGAGCGCCAGCATGCCGTTGCGGCCGTATTGCTGGGTGCCGACGCGGGGAAACTCGTCCGGCGAGGCGACCAGCACGCGGCTGGTGCCCAGCGCGGTCGGGTTGCCGGGGCAAGAAGCCGCGAACGCCGGCGCGGCGAGAGCGACGCCGACCGCAACAACGCCAGACCTGATTGCGTGAAACCGCACGCCGCCCCCGAACCGAAAGGCAGCGGCATCGTCCCTCGACGCCGCTGTCCGAATTGCCGGGGGACACTAGCGAGCCGGAATGCGATCGGGTGAGGAGTTGTCGGCGAGACTTAATGTTTGGGGTTAACTCGCGCCACGGTCCCGAAAAGCGAAACCGGTTTTCGGACAGGAGCACGCTCAAAGAAAAAGGATGAACTTAATGTAGCACATTAACGCAGGCTGCCACGGCTGCCTGCGGGCACCACATGCACGATCTTGTAGCCGCGCTTTTTCAACTCGCGCAGATAGCGCGGCAGCATTGCCGCGGTCTGCTCACGGGTGTCGTGGAACAGCACGATGCCGCGGCCGAACTGCTCAGTGCGCGCCATGATCAGATCGAACTGCCGTTCCGGCGTCATCGTGTTCCAGTCGCTGGCCCAGAAGTCGGCGCCGAACACGACGATGCCGCGCCGCTGCATCCGCTCGAGCAGTGCCGGGGTCGAGGCGAAGCCGGGGAAGCGGAAGAAGGGCGTCGCCGGATCGTTCCGCCGCTGACCGAACACGGCGTAGTCCACGGCGCTGAAGCCGCGATTGATCTCGGCCTCGGCGGCGTCGGTCGACATCTTGTCGAGGATCGGATGCGCGTAGGTGTGGTGCGCCACCGTATGACCGGCGGCGAGCACGCGCCGCGCCAGTTGCGGTGTCGCCTGCGCGTGCTGGCCCAGCATGAAGAACGAGGCGCGCACGCATTCTGCGGCGAGCGCGTCGAGCACCTTCGGCGTGGTCGTCGGCCAGGGGCCGTCGTCGAAGGTCAGCACCAGTTCCTTCGGGCCGAGCGGCAGGGTGGTCGGGAAATGCTTGCGCCCGACCTGCGGCGTGGTCGCGGCGCTGACCTCCAGCACCCGCGCGGTGCCGAGCGCGTCTGGGTTCTGGCAGGTGGCGGCCTCGGCCGGCGCGGCGGCGAGCGCCAGCGCAGCGGCGGCAAGGGCGAAGGTGAGGCGAATCGTCGGCATGGGAATGTCCGGCGGCAGATGACCGAACGGGGAGCGGTTCGGCAAGCAGCCGCCGGCGAAATTTCACCGCGTCATTAATGGCTGCAGCGCGGGCCGCCCGAGCGCGCCGGCCGGGTGCGAGCAGGTCCCTCCGACCTTGGTCGAGGGGTCGCTGACAGGTACAATCTTGGCTTGTAAGCTCGACCCATGAGAGAGCGCATATGAGCATCCCCAATGCCTGGCAGGGCCTGAATTTCGGGCTCGGCGAAGATCTCGACATGCTGCGCGACACGGTCGGCGGCTTTTCCCGCGACCGGATCGCGCCGCGCGCCGACGAGATCGACCGCAGCAACACGTTCCCGCGCGACCTGTGGCCGGAGATGGGCGCGCTCGGCCTGCTCGGCATCACGGTCGAGGAGGAATACGGCGGCTCCGGACTGGGATACCTCGCGCATTGCGTGGCGATGGAGGAAATCTCGCGCGGCTCGGCCTCGGTCGGGCTCTCCTATGGCGCGCATTCCAATCTGTGCGTCAACCAGTTGCGCCGCAACGGCACCGACGCGCAGCGCCGCGCCTATCTGCCGAAGCTGATCTCGGGGGAATATGTCGGCGCGCTCGCCATGTCGGAGCCGGGGGCGGGGTCGGACGTCGTCTCGATGCGCACCGTCGCCGACAAGAAGGGCGACCGCTACATCCTCAACGGCTCGAAGATGTGGATCACCAATGGTCCGATCGCCGAAACCATCGTCGTCTACGCCAAGACCGACCGCACCGCCGGCTCGCGCGGCATCACCGCCTTCATCGTCGAGAAGGGGTTCAAGGGGTTCTCCACGGCGCAGAAGCTCGACAAGCTCGGCATGCGCGGCTCCGACACCGGCGAACTGGTGTTTGAGGATTGCGAGGTGCCGGAGGAGAACGTGCTCGGCGTCGTCGGCAACGGCGTCAACGTGCTGATGTCGGGCCTCGACTACGAGCGCGTGGTGCTGGCGGCGGGGCCGATCGGCATCATGCAGGCGTGCATGGATGTGGTCGTGCCGTATGTTCATGAACGCAAGCAGTTCGGCCAGTCGATCGGCCAGTTCCAGCTGATCCAGGCCAAGCTCGCCGACATGTATGTGATGATGAACGCCGCGCGCGCCTACGTCTACGCCGTCGCCCGCGCCTGCGACGAGGGGCGCACGACGCGCGAGGACTCCGCCGGCGCGATCCTGCTGGCGGCGGAGAGTGCCACGAAGATGGCGCTCGATGCGATCCAGTGCCTCGGCGGCAACGGCTATATCAACGACTTCGCCACCGGGCGGCTGCTGCGCGACGCCAAGCTCTACGAGATCGGCGCGGGGACGAGCGAAATCCGCCGCATGCTGATCGGCCGCGAGATCTTCGAGAAAACGCGCTGATACCTCGGTCTGTAACGATTAACGCTGCATTAACCATAAGCGCCTAGGCCATTGACCCATGGGATGAATGTGGGAGCGGCCGATGCTGCGGGTCAGACTGAAAGCGGACGGACGGATCGTCGAAATCGGGGAGGATGGCCGCGAGGTCGCTCTCGACCACAACGACCCGGCGGCCTTTGTCCGCCGCGTGCGGGCGCGGACACAACTGACGCAGGCAGCGTTCGCCGAACGCATCGAAGTGCCACTCGAAACCGTGCGCAACTGGGAGCAGGGCAAGCGCGCGCCGCGCGGTCCGGCTCGCGCCCTGCTGAAGGTGATCGACCGCGCGCCGCAGGCGGCGTTCGCGGTGCTCGGCGCGCGACGGGCGTGATAGAGATTTCGCCGTCATTCCGGACGCTGTGCAAAGCACAGCGATCCGGAACCCAAATCCAGCAATACTTTTTCTGATCTGGATTCCGGGTTCGCGCTTTCAGCGCGCCCCGGAATGACCTTCGCCGCTTACGCCGTCTTCTGCTGCCGCGGTGCGGGCGTGCCGCGGGCAAGACGCATCAGCAGCGCCATCGCGAAGATCACCGCGACATAGACGACGAGTTGCATCTCGCTCGGCCGCTCGGTGTAGCCGATCAGCGTGTGCAGCAATTTGCCGACGAGACTGCCTTCCGATAGCAGCCACGACGTATCCCAGACCGTGCGGTCGAGCGCGGTGAGCGTGCCGGCCGAATTGAGGAACTGCACCGCCTGCGCCGCCATGCCGGCGGCGAGCAGCGTGATCATCCAGGTCGTCACCGTGAAGATGTGCCGCGCCGGGATCGCCAGCAGACCGAAATAGGTGAGCGCCGTGAACGCCGCGCCGGCGAGCACACCGAGCACGCCGCCGGTGAACAGCGCCATGCCGGACGTGCCGGAGGCGAGGATGCCGTACAGGAACAGCACGACCTCTGAGCCTTCACGCAACACGGCGAGCCCGACGACAACGGCGAGCGCGGTCAACGGCTTCTGACCCTCGGCGATGGACGTGCCGACGCTGCGCAGTTCGGCTGCCATCTCGCGGCCGTGCTTCGCCATCCAGGCGTTGTGCCACATCAGCATCACTACGGCGGTGCCGAGCACGCAGGCATTGAACAGTTCCTGGCCCGCCCCTTCGAACGCCTCGGAGATCGCGCCGGCAAACAGCGCGACGATGGCGGCGCCGATCACGCCGCCGGCGACGCCTAGCGCGATCCAGCGGCCGCGGCCGTCGATGCCGCGTGTCGCCGCCATGACGATGCCGACGATCAGGCCGGCTTCGAGCACTTCACGAAAGACGATGATGAGGGCGCCGAGCATTATTGAAGTCCGTTATTCCGCTATCATCACGCCCTTGGCGGTCGCCTGGTTGAATTCGCCGATGAATTCATAGCGGCCGGGCGCGATCGGCCCGAACCGGACCAGCGCCTTGCTGTTGCCGGGGATGATCTTCTCGATCTTCATCGGCAGGCTTTCGAATTCCTCCGGCGTCGGGTCATCGTTGATGACGACGATGCTGAGCCGCTTGTTCGCCGGGATGCGGATTTCCGACGGCGTGAATTTGTGGTCCTTGATCGTCACCGTCAGCTCGTCGGCGGCAACGGCCGGCGTGATGACGGATGGCGCGGCAAGGAACGCAGCAAGGATCGCGGCGGTGATGGCGAAGGCGGCGGCAAAGGGGCGCATTGTTGAATCCAAAACTGGGATCGCACACGGGGCCACCAAAGCCACGAACCGCGGCCGATGCAAGAACGGTCTTCTTGAATCGTTCCAATCTATCGTGCATCACGCCGGTCGTTGCCGGTGGCAGCGGGGTTATTTCGCCCCAAATCATGGCTGGGTTGCACAGTGGCACGGCCGGCCGCCGGTCTCTGCTACGTTGGTAGGAGAGAGGCGACACTGCGAAAGGATCGGACATGGACGTGGTCGAAGCGAATGGCGCGCGGATTCCGCTGGTGGGGCTCGGTACCTGGGACCTGCGCGGCAGCGATTGCGCGCGGCTGGTCGAGCACGCCATCGGGCTTGGCTATCGCCACGTCGACACCGCGCAGATGTACGACAACGAGAAGGAGGTCGGTGAGGGCGTCCGCGCCTCCGGCAAGCGCAATGACGTGACGGTGGTCACCAAGGTGCATCCGGAGAACATGAAGCCGGCCGATCTCGAACGCTCGGTGAAGGAAAGCCTGGCGCGGCTCAAGATCGACGTGATCGACATCCTGCTGCTGCACTGGCCGAACAAGGCCGTGCCGCTGGCGGATACGATCGGCGCGCTGTGCCGGATGAAGCGCGCGGGCCATGCGCGGCACATCGGCGTGTCGAACTACAACACCGCGCTGCTCGATCAGGCGGTGGCGCTCGCGACCGAGCCGCTGGTGTGCAATCAGTTCGAGACGCATCCGTTCCTCGACACGTCGAAGACCATCGCCGCGACCCGCCGTCACGGCATGGCGGTGGTGGCCTATAGCCCCATCGCGCGGGGCGGCGCGTCGGGCAACGCGGTGCTGACGCGGATCGGCGCGCGGCATGGCAAGTCGGCGGCGCAGGTCTCGCTGCGCTGGCTGGTGCAGCAAGAGATCGTGGTGATCCCGCGCACGCATCGTCCCGAGCGGCTCAAGGAGAATTTCGCGATCTTCGACTTCGCGCTGTCGGACGACGAGATGCGCGAGATCGCGACGTTGACGAAAGCCAACGACCGGATCGTCGATTGGCAGTATTCGCCGAAATGGGATTGAGCATGACGGTTCCTGAGCAGAAGTCTGGCGGCGCGCTGGTGCTGTTCTCCGGCGGTCAGGATTCCACCGTCTGTCTCGCCTGGGCGCTGGAGCGGTTCGAACGCGTCGAGACCGTCGGCTTCGATTACGGTCAGCGCCACGCGGTCGAACTCACGGTCCGCGCGACGGTGCGCGACAAGCTCGCGGCGCTGAAGCCGGCTTATGCCGCGCGGCTCGGCGAGGACCATCCGGTCAAGGTCGATGCGCTCGCCGCTATCTCGGAGACGGCGCTGACCCGCGACACGGCGATCGAGATGGCCGACAACGGTCTGCCGACCACTTTCGTCCCTGGCCGCAACCTGCTGTTTCTGGTGCTGGCCGGCGCCATCGCCTATCGCCGCAACCTGTCCCATCTCGTCGGCGGCATGTGCGAGACCGACTATTCCGGTTATCCCGATTGCCGGGACGCGACCATGAAGGCGATGCAGTCGGCGCTCACCCTCGGCCTCGACCGGCCGCTGACCGTCGACACGCCGCTGATGGCCATCGACAAGGCCGGAACCTTCGCGCTGGCGGAGGAGATCGGCGGCGAGGCGCTGCTGCGGCTGACCATCGAGGAAACACACAGTTGTTACCTCGGCGACCGTAGCCAGCGGCATGAATGGGGCTATGGCTGTGGCACTTGCCCAGCCTGTCAGTTGCGGGCAAAGGGTTACGACCAATTCCTGCAGCAACGCGAAAGAGCCAAAAGAGCATTGTGAGCCATGACGTCCCGGCGCAGCATCGAGGGGTATTTCTTTCTGGCGGCGTTCATCCTGACCATTCCGCTGGCCAACTGGATGATCGGCAATGTCGGCACGTTTTGTGACGCTGACGGTACCTGCCTGGTGCCGGTGGCGCCGGGAATCAAGGCGCCTTCGGGCGTGCTGATGGTCGGCATCGCGCTGGTCCTGCGCGACCTGGTGCAGCGCCGCCTCGGCATCGAGTTCGGCATCGCTGCGGTGGTCGCCGGCGCCGGGATTTCCGTGGCGGTCGCGCCGCCGTCGCTGGTTCTGGCTTCGGCCGCCGCGTTCCTTTTATCAGAGGCCGCCGATCTCGCGATCTATACGCCGCTGGCGCGGCGCCGGCTGGTGCTGGCGGTCGTGCTGTCGAGCGTGGCCGGACTGGTGGTCGACTCCATCATCTTCCTGTGGCTGGCCTTCGGATCGCTGGCGTTTCTGGAGGGGCAGGTGATCGGCAAGCTCTGGATGGTGCTGCTGTCGATCCCGCTGGTCGCGTGGCTGCGCCGGCGCGACGAACGGCTCGGTCTGAAACCGGCATAACGAGGACGTTTCATGCAGGACGCGCTCAAGAAACTCGAGACCGTCACCACCGGCACCATCACCACGATGCTGCTGAAGAAGGGCATCCGCCGCTCCTGGATCGCCGGGGCGATGCCGTTCGGGTTCTCCGGCAAGCGGCTGGTCGGCCCGGCGTTCACGCTGCGCTTCATTCCGGTGCGCGAGGACCTCGCGACCCCGGCGAGCTGGTCGAACCCGATCTCGACCCGCGCGGCAATCGAGGACATGCCGCCCGGCTGCTTCGTCGTTGCCGACGCCATGGGCGTCACCGGCGCCGGCATCTTCGGCGACATCCTGTGCATGCGCATGGTCAAGCGCGGCGTCACCGGTCTCGTCACCGATGGCGTGATGCGCGACAAGCAAGGCATCCTCAACACCGGCATGCCGATCTGGTGCGCCGGCGTGGCGGCGCCCGCGTCCGTGAACCAGCTCACCTTCGTGGGCTGGAACGAGCCGGTGGCCTGCGGCGGCTGCGCGATCTTCCCGGGCGACGTGATCGTCGCCGATGACGACGGCGTCGTCGTCATTCCGAAAGATCTGGTCGAATTCTGCGCGGCCGAGGGCGAGGAGCACGAACTGCTCGAAACCTGGCTGGTGCAGGAGGTGGAGAAGGGCGCCAAGCTCCCCGGTCTCTATCCGCCCAACGAAGAGAACAAGCAGCGTTACGAAGCCTGGAAGAAGCAGCGCTGAGAGGCGGGCACGGGACACGCGATGTTCTTCGTCCTCTCCAAGACCGCGGCGTTCCTGGCTCTGCCGTCGAACATCGTCTTGATCATCAGCGTGGCCGGCCTGACGCTGCTGCTGACCCGCTATCGCACGCTTGGCGGGCGGCTGCTGACCGCATCCGTTGTGCTCCTGCTGCTGTTCGGCATCACGCCGCTCGGCATCCTGTTGACCACGAGCCTCGAGCAGCGGTTTCCCGCCTATGACATGTCCGGCCCCGCGCCGGACGGGATCATCGTGCTCGGCGGCGGCATCGATCCCGACGCCACGGCGGCGCTCGGCGAACCGGTGATCGGCGCCGCGTTCCAGCGGCTGATCACGGCGCGGCGATTGGCGGAAGCCTATCCGGCCGCGCGCGTCGTCTATAGCGGCGGCAACGGCAATCTCGCGCCGGGGGCGGGCCGCGAGGCCGATGTCGCGCGCGCCATGCTGATCCAGCTCGGCGTTTCGGCAGAGCGCGTGACGCTGGAACGTGAATCCCGCAACACGGTCGAGAACGCCGTTTTCACCCAGGCGCTGATCCACGCGAAGCCCGGCGAGCGCTGGCTGCTGGTGACGTCGCCCGCGCATATGCCCCGGGCGATGGGTTGCTTCCGCCGGGCAGGCGTCCCGGTCATCGCCGTGCCCGCGGGACCGCGCGAGCCGTGGCTGTCGCGCTGGCCGCTGCGGTCGCTCGGCGCCGAACTGGCGCGGCTCGACGATGCCGCGCATGAGTGGCTCGGCCTGATCGCCTATCGGCTCACCGGCCGCATGGACGCACTCTTTCCGGCGCCTTAAGGCATTATTGGAACTTTCCGGTCACGATCTAGAATGGCTCGAACGATTCGTGTTGCGGGTCGCGTTCGCGTCCACGGCACCGTTGCCATCAACGCCCATTCGCTTCCGGGGAATCGATTATGTCCATCGACCATTCCGTCGACAGCGCCGCCCGGCGCTCCGCTTTGCTTGCCCGCTATGCAGCCGAGGCGCGCGATCGCCGCGATCCGTTCGGCGCGCCGCGCAGCGAAACTATCCTGACCATCGTTGTTACCCTGGCCGCGGTGGTGATCGTCGCCGGCATCGCCGTGCTGATGGGCATGGCGTGACGTCGGTCTAAGGTGATCGACGCCTAGACCGCCGGCGGCGGCGTGCCGGTATCGGGATCGGTGTCGAACGCGCGCCGCGATTCCGAATAGAACTGACGCCGATACATCACGATGACGATGGCCGTGGTGGTGATCGCCAGCGGTATCGGCCCCAGGAACCAGCCGAGATAGCCGAGCGCAAAGAAGAACGCGCGCTGACCGCGGTTGAAGTGGCGGCCGGCGTCGGCGCAGATATGGGCGGTGCGATGCGCCAGCGCACGGGCGGCCGGCGTATCCTTCTCCTCGACCGGTGGCGCGGCGCCGATCAGGATCGCCACATAGTTATAAAGCCGGTACGACCAGCCGAACTTGAAGAACGCATAGACGAAGATGATAGCGAGCCCCATCATCTTTGCTTCCCACAAGACTCGGGTCGGCGGACTGGAAAACGGCAGCACCGACACCACCGTGAGGATCTCCTCGGCGGAACGCAGCAGCGTCAGCGTGCCGCCGACCGCGATCAGCGAGGTCGAGGCGAAGAACGCGGCGCCGTTCTGCAGCGAGGCTGTCACCTGGCCGTCGACCATGCGCATGTTGCGGCCGAGCATTTCCAGCATCCAGCGGTCGCGGTACGCATGCATCAGCGAATTCAGGCTCTCCGCGCCATGCGCGGTGCGCTCGACCACGATCGAATAGGCGAGCCAGGCGCCGAGGAAATAGGCGAGCGCTACGAGATCGGGAAGGGATGTGTCGAGCATGACGGAATCCGGTGCGGTTCGCCATGGTGCCACCGCCGTGTGGCGATCGGCAATGCCGGAGTTTTGCCGGACTTCCGGCTGACTTTTTGTGCAGACTCATGGACTTGAGAGCCAGGCGCGGCTCTGCCACTGTGCCGCGAACAGACAACGCAAGGTTCAGGACATGACCCAGACCATCACCACCGGATACAGGTCGCTGGTCGACGCCGCCGAGCGCGAGATCGAAACCATCGCCATCGAGGATGCGATCAAGCTGCACGGCCGCGACGACGTGGTGCTGATCGACATCCGCGATCCGCGCGAGTTGCAGCGGGACGGGCGGGTGCCCGGCGCGCATCATTGCCCGCGCGGCATGTTGGAATTCTGGATCGATCCCGCGAGCCCGTATCACAAGCCGTTGTTCGCGCAGGATAAGAAATATGTGTTCTTCTGCGCCGGCGGCCTGCGCTCGGCCCTGGCGACGCAGACGGCGCACCGCATGGGCCTCGCGCCGGTGGCGCACATCCGTGGCGGCTTCGGCGCCTGGAAGAAAGCCGGCGGCCCGGTGGAAGATGTGCCGGCGAAAGGCTGATCACAAATTCAAACATGAAACTCGTCATCGGCAACAAGAACTATTCGTCGTGGTCGCTGCGGCCGTGGATCGCCATGACCATGGCCGGAATCCCGTTCGAGGAAATCATCATCCCGCTCTATGAGCCGGGCAGCGCCGAGGCGATCCTGCAGCATTCGCCGGCCGGCAAGGTACCGGTGCTGATCGATGGCGACACGCATGTCTGGGAATCGCTGGCAATCATCGATTATCTCGCGGAACTGAATCCGAAAGCTGGTCTGTGGCCGGACGATCGCGCGGCGCGCGCCCTCGCGCGATCCGTCGCCAACGAGATGCATGCCGGCTTCCTGCCGTTGCGTCGTGCATGTCCGATGAATTTCTGGCTCCCGCCGAAGCCGCGGCCGATCCCCGATGACGCCATGGCCAATGTCCGCCGGATCGACGCCATCTGGTCGGACTGCCTGCGCCGTTTCGGCGGTCCGTTTCTGTTCGGCGCGCACTTCGGCGCGGCCGATGCCATGTACGCGCCGGTGGTGGCGCGTTTCTTCAACTACGGCGTCGCGGTGTCGCCGTCCGCCGAAACCTACATGCAGGCGGTGATGGCGACGCCCGCCTGGACGGCGTGGCGCTCGGCAGCCCTCAAGGAAACCTGGGTGATGCCGAACAACGAGCCGGACTGGCCGGTGATGGAGCGGATGTCGGCCTGACGGACTCTTGTCCGCAGAGCGTAGCGCTGTTCTAGTGATTGGGATTCATCAGGAGCGAACCTTGCCCGTCCTTACCTCCAGCGTCGATACCGCCAGCCCCGACTTCAGCGCCAACGCGGCGGCGATGCAGGCGCTGATCGGCGATCTGCGCGAGAAGCGGGCGGAGGCCGCGCTCGGCGGCTCGGCCAAGGCGCGCGAGCGTCACGTGGCGCGCGGCAAGCTCCTGCCGCGCGATCGGGTGATGGCGCTGATCGATCCCGGTTCGCCGTTCCTCGAACTGTCGCCGCTCGCGGCCTACGGTTTGTACGAGGACAAGATCCACGCCGCCGGCGTGATCACCGGCATCGGCCGGGTGTCTGGCCGCGAATGCATGATCGTGTGCAACGATTCCACCATCAAGGGCGGCACTTACTACCCGATGACGGTGAAGAAGCATCTGCGCGCGCAGGAGATCGCGCGCGAGAACCGGCTGCCGTGCCTCTATCTGGTCGATTCCGGCGGCGCCAACCTGCCGCATCAGACCGACGTGTTTCCGGATCGCGAGCATTTCGGCCGCATCTTCTACAATCAGGCCACCATGTCGGCGCTGGGCATCCCGCAGATTGCGGTGGTGATGGGGTCGTGCACGGCGGGCGGCGCCTATGTGCCGGCGATGTCGGACGAGACCATCATCGTGCGCAATCAGGGCACCATCTTCCTCGGTGGTCCGCCGCTGGTGAAGGCGGCGACCGGGGAGGTGGTCTCGGCGGAAGACCTCGGCGGCGCGGACGTACATACGCGCAAGTCGGGCGTCGCCGACCATTATGCGCAGAACGATCATCACGCGCTGTCGATCGCGCGGCGGATCGTCGCCAATCTCAACACCGTGCGGCGCAATGACATCGTGATCGCCGATCCGGTCGAGCCGAAATACGCGACCGACGAACTCGACGGCGTCGTGCCCGTCGATCTCAAGAAGCAATACGACATTCGCGAGGTGATCGCGCGGCTGGTCGACGGGTCCGAGTTCGACGAGTTCAAGCAGCTCTATGGCACGACGCTGGTGACGGGCTTCGCCCGTATCCACGGCATGCCGGTCGGCATCCTCGGCAACAACGGCATCCTGTTCTCGGAAAGCGCGGTGAAGGGCGCGCATTTCATCGAACTATGCTGTCAGCGTCGCATTCCGCTGCTGTTTCTGCAGCACATCGTCGGCTTCATGGTCGGCCGTGAATACGAAGCGGGCGGCATCGCCAAGGACGGGGCCAAGCTGGTCACCGCGGTCGCTTGTGCGCAGGTGCCGAAGATCACGGTGATCGTCGGCGGCTCCTATGGCGCGGGAAATTATGGCATGTGCGGCCGCGCTTATGATCCGCGTTTCCTGTTCCTGTGGCCGAATGCGCGCATCTCGGTGATGGGCGGCGAGCAGGCCGCATCCGTGCTGGCCACCGTGCGCCGAGACAATATCGAGGCCTCGGGCGGCCAGTGGCCGGCGGAAGAGGAAGAGCAGTTCAAGCAGCCGATCCGTGCGCGCTACGAGGAGGAGGGCCACCCCTATCACGCCACTGCGCGGCTCTGGGATGACGGCATCATCGCGCCGTCGGAAACGCGACGCGTGCTCGGCCTGGCCTTCGCGGCCGCGCTCAACGCGCCGGTGCCGCCGACGACCTTCGGCGTGTTCCGCATGTAATCGACCGCGCCATCAACAGGATAACGGCCCGGCAGGGAGAAATCCCCGCCAGGCCGCGTCCCTGCAATACGCAACCTTACTTACGTCAGAATACTTTTCAGAATATCTGGCCTCGCCTCAACGCCAGAACAGGGCGAGAAGAATGATGATCGGCAGCGGAATGCCGATCAGCCACAATAAAAGTCCACGTCCAAAGCCCATTGTTGCCTCCGTTCGGTTCGGATCATCAACGATCGGACCTTCAACGGGTTCCCGCATCATCCCCGCGGTTTTTTATGGAGCATGATCTTTTTGGGATCGTGCTCAGCGGGGTCAGCTTGCGAGCTTGCTCCACTCCGCGCGCGCGCGAGCGGTGACGCTGTCCCATTTGGCGCTCACGACGTCCCAGTTCACCAGGGGACGTTCTGCCGTGATGCCGTCGGTGGCCGCCCGCATCGCATTGGTGGAATCGTAAATATAGGCGCCGCCCATGGTGAGGGCTGCACCGAGGATTATTCCGAGCAAAGCGCGCATGATGTGCCTCCCGTTGCCACCTGCCGGCAGGTACGGTGGCGGTGCTCGCAGCCAACGCGGGGTTGGAGCGGGGGTTCCGAAGGGGGCTAGAGAATACATCAGGTTGCCGCCTTCTTTCGGATAAGTCCATGATTTTTATACAATTTTCTTTTAACAAATTTTCCCACAAGCACATTTTCGGTGCTATAGTGCATTTCATGAACAAGAGTTCAGTGAAAAAGTCTCGTGCGTCCGGTAAGTCGTCCCGCGTCACCGCCAAAAAGGCCGTAAAAGCCAAATCGGCCCGCCGTTCGGCGACGGCCCAGGCACGCGAGGCGTCGAAATCCAAGGCAGCCAGCGCTGCCCGCATTTCCCAGGGCAAATCCACCAAGACGGCAGCGGCGAAGTCGACCGTCGCAAAGACGGCACCGAAGCCGGTTGCGAAATCGACGTCTAAGCCGACGCCCAAATCCGCCCTGAAGGCCGCGGCGGTCGCGAAACCGGACGTGAAGCCGGCCTCCAAGGCCACGCAGCGCAGCGTGCAGTCCATTGCCGAGGCGATGAAGACCGCGAAGCTCGCGCTGATCGCGGCAGCCAATGCGCGGCAGGTGCGGGTTCCCAGCCCGACCGTCGTGCCACCGGCCGAGCCCGTCACCCATAAATTCCAGGTCGGCCAGGTCGTCTACTACAGCGCGCCGACCTTTGGCCGTGCGCCGGCCCCCGGCAACTTCACGGTGGTGAAGCTGCTGCCGTCGGAAGGCGACGAGCAGCAATACCGCATCAAGAGCAACGGCGAGGCGTTCGAGCGCGTCGCCAAGGAAAGCCAGCTCGACGTCGTCTGACGATCGTTGCTGTCCATCGGAATATGCCGGCCCACCTGGAGGATAGTCCCGGTGGGCCGTTTTTTTGGCGTCCACAATCGCGACAAATCCGGCGGGGGCCGATTGTCGCGCGCGCCGGTCCGGGGGATAAATAGCGCGGGAAAAATCCCGGCGCCGACAGGCGCCAGCAAAACACAAAGAGGCGGAGGAACTTGCATGCGGACGATTTTCCGGGGCGCACTTGCAATCATGGCGCTCGCGACGGCGTCCATCAGCGTCAGCACCGGCGTCGAGGCGCAGACCTATCCCGCGCGCACGGTGAAGATCATCGTGCCGTTCGGCGCCGGCGGGCCGGCCGACGTGTATGCGCGCGTCTTGGCACAATCGCTCACCGACGATCTCAAGCAGTCGTTCATCGTCGAGAACCGCCCCGGCGCCGGCTCGATCATCGGCACCGACATGGTCGCGAAGTCCGCGCCCGACGGTTACACGCTGCTGTTGATGTCCAACACCCACACCACCAACGAGTCGCTGATCGCCAACAAGCCGTTCGAGCTGATGCGCGACTTCGTGGCGGTGGCGCCGATCAACTATTCTGATCTGATCATGGTGATCCACCCGTCGGTGCCGGCGAAAAATCTTGCCGAGTTCATCGCGCTCGCCAAGAAGGAGCCGGGCAAGCTCAATTATGCATCGTCGGGGCCGGGCACGCCGTATCACATGGCCGGCGAACTGTTCAAAGCCATGAGCGGCACCGACATCGTCCACGTTCCGCACAAGGCCTCCGGCGAGGCGCGCAACAGCGTGCTCGGCGGCCATGTGCAGATGATGTTCGACGCGATTCCGACCATGCTCAACAACGTCAAGGCCGGGCAGGTGCGTGCGCTCGGCACCACGGGCGAAAAGCGCTCGGCGCTGACGCCCGATCTGCCGACCGTGGCTGAGGGCGGCGTGCCGGGTTACGAGGCAACCATCTGGCTCGGCCTGATGGCGCCGAAAGGCACCCCGGACGATGTGGTCAACAAGCTGAACGCCGAGGTCCGCCGCATTGTCGCCAAGCCCGCGGTGAAGGAAGCGTGGCAGAAGCAGGGTGCGGCGCCGATGAGCATGTCGCCGAAGGAGTTCGATGCCTATCTTCGCAAGGACATCGAGAAGTGGGCCAAGGTGGTCAAGCTCTCCGGAGCCAAAGCCCAGTGACGAGCATAACGGCGAGCCGGCAGAGCCGGCGGAGCGGGCGGGGCGAATGAAGACAGCGGCGGCTATCGTGCTGGCGATGCTGATCGCGGCGGGCGCGACGTTCGTCGCGCTCGACCGCATCGGCGATCGTGAGCATGCCGCCGACCGCCGCGCGCTGGCGCAACGCGCGGGCGAACTCGCCGCGCGGGCGCTGGCGCCGGGCTCGCCACTCGCCTGTCTTGACGGCGCTGCCGGCGACCTGGTCGAGGCGGGCTGCGAGACCGTGCTGTTCAAACGCCCGGAGACGATCGCCGCCGCGGTCACCTACACCGCCGCGCGGCTCGATCTCCTCGCCGACGCCGTCGCCTATGGCAAGGCAGGCGACGGCAGCTTCGACCGCGTCACCGCCGGGCTGCGCCGCGCCGCCGAACTCGATCGGTTCGGCGTTGCCGCGCATGTGCTCGCGACCCGTGACGGCTGTACGCCGGACCGCTGCGCGGCGTTCGCGCTGGTCGGCGACGCCAACACGCTGAAATCCAATCTGCGATCGCGGGTGTTCGCGCAATATGTCGAGCGTCATCGCGCATCCTGGACCGCGCCGGAGAACGCCGCGTCGCCCGATGCGCCGGCGATGTCGGCAGCCCCCGCGAACGAGGCCGTCGCGGCGGTGACGCCGGCAACGCATGCGCCCGCCGCACCGCAAGTCGTCGCTCCATCTGGCCGCTATGACTTCCCGTCGGCGGCCTCGATCCCGCCGGTCAGCATCATGAATCCCGAGCCGAAGGCACCGGAGCCAAAACAAGGCGAGCCCAAGCAGTGGGACAAGCAGGGGGACAAGCAGGCCGAGCAGCCGCCGGCCGAGCGCAATCGCCCGGCGCCGGCGCGACGCGCCACCAATCCCACCTCCGGCGCGGCGTCGCGTTGAGACGAAGAGAGACAGCGGGGCGCAATGTTCACATCGGTGCTGATTGCCAATCGCGGCGAGATCGCCTGCCGGATCATGCGCACGGCGAAACGGATGGGGCTGCGCACCATCGCCGTCTATTCCGACGCCGACCGCGACGCCCTGCACACGTGGCTCGCTGACGAGGCCTATCGCATCGGGCCCGCGCCCGCCGCGCAAAGCTATCTCGTCGCTGACGCGATCATCGCCGCCGCCAAAGCGTCGGGCGCGCAGGCGATCCATCCCGGCTACGGCTTTCTCTCGGAGAACGCCGCGTTTGCCGAAGCCTGCGCCGCGGCCAGCATCGTCTTTGTTGGTCCGCCGCCCTCGGCGATCCGCGCCATGGGTCTCAAGGACCGCGCGAAGGCGCTGATGGAAGCGGCCGGCGTGCCGGTGGTGCCCGGCTATCACGGCGATCTGCAGGACGAGCGCTTCCTCAAGCAGAAAGCCTACGAGATCGGCTATCCGGTGATGATCAAGGCGGTCGCCGGCGGCGGAGGCAAGGGCATGCGGCGCGTCGAGCGTCATGCCGATTTCGACGAGGCGCTGGCGTCGGCGCGGCGCGAAGCGGCTTCGGCATTCGGCGACGACCGCGTGCTGATCGAGAAGTTCATCGCCGCGCCGCGTCACATCGAGATGCAGGTGTTCGCCGACAGCCACGGCAACGCGATCCATCTCAACGAGCGTGACTGCTCGCTGCAACGCCGCCACCAGAAGGTGATCGAGGAGGCACCGGCGCCGGGCATGAGCGCGCAAATGCGCGCATCCATGGGTGCGGCGGCGGTCGCAGCGGCGAAGGCAGTCGGCTATGTCGGCGCGGGCACCATCGAGTTCATCGCCGATGGCGCGGGCGGGCTGAAAGCCGACGGCTTCTGGTTCATGGAAATGAACACGCGGCTGCAGGTCGAGCATCCGGTGACGGAAGCGGTGACCGGCCTCGATCTGGTCGAATGGCAGTTCCGTATCGCCGCCGGGGAAAAACTGCCGCTGACGCAGGACGCGGTGCCGCTCCAGGGCCACGCGGTTGAAGCGCGGGTCTATGCGGAAGACCCGGAGCATGGATTCCTGCCGTCGACCGGAAAGCTCGCCGCGCTGTCGTTCCCGCAAGACGATGCGATCCGCGTCGACAGCGGTGTCGAGGCGGGCGGCGAGGTCAGTCCGTTCTACGACCCGATGATTGCCAAGATGATCGCGCACGCGCCGACGCGCGAACAGGCGCTGTCGCGTCTGGCCGATGCGCTCGAGGCAACGGTGGCGGCGGGGCCGCGTACCAACATCTCGTTCCTCACACATCTGCTGCGCGCGGACGCGTTTCGCGCCGGGCAGTTCGACACCGGATTCATTGACCGCAATCTGGCGGCGCTCGGCGCGACGCCGCAGCCGCTCGACAAGGTCGCCGTGGCGTCTGCCGCGGCGGTGTTGCTCGATGGCGGCGCGAGCAGGGCGTTGCAACCGGCAACGTCACCATGGGACGTCGCCGATGCGTTCCAACTCTCCGGGCCGCGGCAGGTATCATGGCCGATCGTCGCCGACGGCGAGAAGCTGTCGGCCATGGTCCGTTATGACGGCGGCGGCCGCGCGACAGTGACCGTCGACGAGGTTCCCGGTGGCGGCGACGTCACGGTGCTGCGCGCGCCGGATGTTGCGATCGCCGTACGCAAGGGCCGGCAGACGCGGGTCGCCTTGCCGGACTTCGCGGCCGGGGACAGTGCCGGCGGCGCCGGTGGGGGCGTCGTGCGCGCGCCGATGCACGGCAAGATGCTCGCCATTCTGGTGGAGGCGGGGGCGTCCGTCGCCAAGGGCCAGCGCGTGGCGATCATCGAGGCGATGAAGATGGAGCACACTTTG
Source organism: Pseudomonadota bacterium (assembly GCA_023386635.1). GTDB lineage: Bacteria > Pseudomonadota > Alphaproteobacteria > Rhizobiales > Xanthobacteraceae > Pseudolabrys. The sequence continues at coordinate 17,974 of JAEWJH010000134.1, read as the reverse complement.
CTGGCGCCGTTCGACGGCGTCGTGCAGGACATCGCCGTCGCCGCGCAGACGCAGGTGCCGGAAGGCGCGCGCATCATGACCATCGAACCCATCAGTGAAGGTGCCGCCGATCCGTCGGCGACGCAAACCGCCTAGGACTGACCTGGAATGCCGCTGCATCTCATCAAGCTGTCGGTCGGCACGGATTCCGTGCGCGACCTCGAGGACTGGATCGAACAGAAGGCGAAGGAGCGCGCGCGGCGCAAGCAGCAGCCCGAGCGCTCGCACACGACGCGGATGACGCCGAAGCGGGTCCATGAACTGCTCGATGGCGGCTCGCTCTACTGGGTGATCAAGGGCGAGATCCTGTGCCGCGAGAAGATTCTTGGCATCCGCCCATTCCGCGATAAGGACGGCATCAACCGCTGCAGGATCGTGCTCGATCCCAAATGCGTGCTGGTCGAACCGCGGCCATATCGCGCGTTTCAGGGCTGGCGCTATCTCGAGCCGAAGGACGCGCCGCGCGATCTCGGCAAGGTCGCGCCGGGCGCTGCGGCGATGCCGGAAAAGCTGCGGCGTGAGTTGAGCGAGCTGGGGCTGTTGTAACGAAGCCCGATCCGTCTTTTGCTCCAGATCGCGCTCTCACCACATCATGGCCGGGCATAGCGCGTCGAAGACCGGCTATGCTCGGGCATCACGTTGAGAGAGCGGAGCAACCAGCAACCGACTCTTAACGCGCAGCATCCTGAAGCGCGTTACCGCCGCTTGATGTTGCTCAACCCGCCAAGCCGTCCCACCAGCGCGTTGGCGCCGATCGCCACCACGAACAGCACGATCAGCATCGCGTACATGCGCGGCATGTCGAACAGCGTGTAGGCCTGGATGATCAGATAGCCGATCCCCTTGTTCGACAGCTTGGTTTCGGCGAGCAGCGTGGCGATCAGGGCGACACCGAGGCCGAGCCGCACGCCGTTGATGATCGGATGGCGCATCGCCGGGACATAGACCTTTGTCGCCATCTGCCAGGTGGAGGCGCGGAAGCTCTTGCCGACGCGGATCAGCACGCGGTCGATCTCGCGCATGCCGGCGGCGACCGATAGCGCGATCGGGAAGAACGCCGACAGCACGCCCATGGCGATCTTCGAGCCGGGGCCGACGCCGAACCACATGATCAGGATCGGGAAGAAGATGATCTTCGGGGTAGGGCCGAGATAGTAGAGATAGGACTCGAACGCCGCCGCGAGAAAGCGGTTGGCGCCGAGCAGCAGCCCGGCGATCAGACCGAGCACGCCACCGATCGCCAATGCCACAAGAATTTCGCCGGCGGTGACGCCGAGGTGGAAATAATATTCGCCGCTCGACAGCAGCGCGACGATCGCCTTGCCGATGGCGAACAGCGAGGGCACCACGTCGCGGTAGAGCCAGCCCGAGCGCGACAGCAGCTCCCAGCCGGCGAGAACCGCGACGATAATGCCGATCCGCAGCAGCATGACGCGCCTGAACGGGCTGCGCGCCGGCGCTCTGGCGGTCAATGTGCCGGTCGCAACCATCGTTCGATCCTTTCGAGCGACATGAAGAACACCACGCTGACGAGAATGACGAAGCAGATCGCCGCATAGGTGCCGGCGAGGTCGTAGCGCTCCGCCAGTTCGTTGATGAGCTGGCCGAGCCCGCCGAAATTGATCAGGAACTCGACGCCGACGATGTTGATCAGCGCGAAGATGAGGCCGAGCCGGATGCCGACAAAGATGGTCGGCAGTGCCGCCGGGAACAGGATCTTCCAGAAGCTCTGCATCGGCGTCAGGTTGAAGCTCTTGCCGACATTCACCAGCACGCGGCGGGTGTCGGAGAGGCCCTCGAGCGTTTTGAGGATCACCGGCGGCAGCGCGGCGACGAAGCCGATCATGATGATGGTCCAGGCGCTGCGGCCGAAGATCACCAGAAACAGCGGGTACATCAGCACCACGGGCGCCGAGGCCGCGGCCGCGACCCAGGTTTCGCAGGCTTGCTGCAAAAGCTTGAAGCGATGCAGCAGCACGCCGCCGATGACGCCGAACACCGTGAGCATCACGCCGGCGGTCAGGCATTCGGTCGCGGTCATCATGAAGCGGTGCAGGATGTCTTCCTCGACGATTACCCGCTCGAAGCTCATCACGATCTCCGAGGGCGGCGGGATGATGAAGCGGTTGACGACGCCGAACTGGATCAGCGCTTCCATCGCCAGCAGAAACAGGACGAGGCAGCCGACGCCGACCGCGAAGGCCAGCGCGTTCGGCCCGCGCGAGGCTCTGCTCATGACGCGCCGCTCCGGTTGCGGCTGGTTTCATCATCGGTCAGGCCGCGGCTCGCCTCCTCGCGCAGGTCGGCCCAGATCTGGGCGACGTAGCGGCCGAACGCCTCGCTGCCGACGATCTCCGACGTGCGTGGGCGCGGCAGGTCGATCTCGACAAGACGCTTCGTTTTGCCCGGCCGATAGGTCATCACCAGGATGCGGTCGGACATCTGCACCGCTTCGGTGATGTTGTGGGTGATCAGCAGCGTCGTCTGCTGCAACTCCTGCTGGATCTGCAGCACCTTGTCGCCGAGCAGCAGGCGGGTCTGCTCGTCGAGCGCGGCGAACGGCTCGTCCATCAGCAGGATCTTCGGCTCGGAGGCCAGCGTGCGGGCGAGCGACACGCGCTGGCGCATGCCGCCGGAGAGTTCGCCCGGATAGCGGCGTTCGAAGCCTTGCAGCCCGACCATGTCGATGAAGTGCCGCGCCCGCTCGATGCGCTGCGCCTTTGGCATCCCGGTGAGTTCGAGCGGGAAGGCGACGTTGTCGATCACGGTGCGCCATGGGAAGGTCGACTCTTCCTGGAACACCATGCCGATCGACGGATGCGGCCCGACGATGGTTTCGCCGGCGACCGAGACACGGCCGTCATGTTCGGTGAGCAGCCCGCCGACTACATTGAAGACCGTCGATTTGCCGCAGCCGGACGGGCCGATGATCGACAGGAATTCGCCCTTGCGGACCGTCAGCGACACGTCCTCGACCGCGACGACCGGACCATCCGGGGTCTGGAACGCGACGTGGAGATGGTCGACGTCGAGGATCGTCTCGTCCGGTAGTGGGGGCGAGGCAGAGCGCGGCGCGGTGGCGGAAGAAGCTGACATGTTCCCTCGGACTTTTTTTCTTTGGCCGTTTTTTGTCGGCCGTAACGGCTCTAGTCGGCGCTGCGGGCCATCACGGCGGTCGTCGCCGGCGAGTATCCGGGTTCGACCCGGACATCCACGACGGCGACTCCGCCATTCTCGACGGTCGCGATGGCCTTGGCAAAGACTTCCGCAAGCTGATCGGCCCGTTCCACCGGGCCGAAGCCCTGTGCGCCCTGCGCGCGGGCCATGCCGGCGATGTCGATGGCTGGATCGTCGATGCGCTGGCCGATCCAGCGGTTCTCCACCGGGCGGTCACGCATGCGCGCGACGCGCTCCTGATGCAATTCATCGTTGAAGAAGGAGCGGTTGTTGGCGACCACCACCAGCAGCGGAATGTTGTAATGGACCGCGGTCCACAATGCGGTCACCCCCATCAGGAAATCGCCGTCGCCGCACACCGCCACCGGCATGCGCCCGGTGCCGCGCAGCGCGACCGCCGCGCCGACCGAGATGCCCGGACCTCCGCCGACGCCGCCGCCGCCATCGGAGCCGAGAAAATCGAGCGGATGCCGGAACGGCCAGCTCGCCCCGTTCCACGACAGCGAGACGTGGGTGAGGCTCACGGGACGTTCGCCCAGCGCCTTGCGCAATTCGACGGCGAGATGATTGACCGTGAGGCCGTCGCCGAGGTCGAGCTTTGCCGGCTTCGCGGCGGGCAGGGGCTTCGGTGTTTTCGGCAAAACCTCCAGCAACGCGCTGACGGCTTGCTCCGGTTCGCAGGCGAGCATCAGGTCGATGGCGGGGAGCGCCTGATAGTCCATGCTCCAGCCATTGTGGAGCTGATGATCGACCGACACCTGAATAATCTCGGCCTTCACGTCGCCAGCATGTTTCAGCGTGCCCGCGAGGTCGAGCCAGTCGAGGCTGAGGATCACGTCGGCCTGCCGCAGCGCTTCGGCCGCTTCCGGAACCGGCGCGATGGTGCCGGGCACGCCGGCATGCAGCGGATGATCGGTCGGGAACGACGCGGAAATCTTCAGATCGGTGAGGACGCGCGCGCCGAGCCGTTCGGCGAGCCCGATGCGCTCCTGCCAGCCGGTCACGCTGCGCGAGCAGCGGCCGGCAAGGATCACCGGATGCTTGGCCGCGGCGAGCCGTTCGGCGGCCTGCTTGATGAGCGCGGCAGGTGCGGCCTGCGTCACCTCGGGCATGAAGCGTTGCGCCGGCGGTGTCGGCACGGCAGCGGGAAGTTTCGCTTCCTGCACCTCGGCATCGAGATTGACGTAGACCGGTCCGCGCGGCGCGGTGTTGGCGATCCACGCGCCGCGCAGGAGCGCCTCGCGCGCGGCGGCCGGCGACGCCGGCTGATCGTCCCACTTGGTATAGCCGCGCACCAGCGCGCCCTGATCGCGCGCGGTGTGGATCCAGTCGATCCACGGCCGGCGTTTGGCGGCATCGACGGGACCGGTAGCGCCGAGCAGCAGCAACGGCATGCGGTCGCACCAGGCGTTGAACACCGCCATGGTGCCGTGCATCAGCCCGACATTGGAGTGAACGCAGGCCGCCATCGCCTTGCCGGTGACCTTGGCGTAGCCGTGCGCGATCGCGACCGCTGCCTCCTCATGCAGACACAGCAGCATCTGCGGCGCGGTGTTGCCGAGATAATTGACGAGGCTGTCGTGCAGGCCGCGATAGCTCGCGCCGGGATTGAGCGCGATATAGGGAATATCGAGCGCGCGCAGCGCATCGGCGATCACGTCGCTGCCGAATTGCGGTGCGTTCACGCCGGCGGGCGTCGGTTGCTCGATGGTTTTGGACGCGGATGGCAACAGCATTCTCCCGGATCGGCCGGCGGACACCGGCGTGTGTCTGTCGGGATCATAGACTTTGACATTTGAACGCTAAAGCCACTTAATGCGAAAGCTATTGTTGCATAAGATTTGACAATCACGCATGGACCGGTTCCGCACCATGGAGAGTTTCGTCCGCGTCGTGCGGGCGGGGAGCTTCACCATCGCCGGTAATCAGCTCGGTTTGTCGCGGGCGCTGGTCTCGCGGCATGTGGGCGATCTGGAGCGCCGCCTCGGCGTGCGGCTGCTCAACCGCTCGACCCGCTCGGTCAATCTCACCGACGAGGGCCGCGCTTATCTCGCGTTCTGCGACAAGGTGTTCGCCGATATCGAGCAGGGCGAGCGGCAGGTAGCGCGCGCGCCGGAAGAGGCGACCGGCACGCTGCGCGTGGTCGCACCGAAATCGTTCGGCTCGCTGCATCTGGCCGACGCCGTGGTCGCGTTCGCGGCGGCGCAGCCGAAGCTCAATGTGTCGCTCAGTCTCGAGGATGTGTCGTTCCGCCGTCCTTACGAGTTCGTCGAGCGCGGCCTCGATCTCGCCTTGCGCATCTCGTCGATGCGCACATCGTCGCTGATCGAGGACGAGATCGCGATGCTCGACTGGGTCGTGTGCGCGTCGCCCGCTTATCTCGCGGAAGCGGGGAAACCAACGCGTCCGGAGCAACTCGCGGCGCATCGCTGTCTGCTGCATTCCAACGTGATGCCGAACGACCGGCTGTGGCGGTTCGCACCGGCGGGCGGGCGTCACGCGGGACGCGGCGTCACCGTGAAGGTCAACGGCACCTTCGCCTCTAACAGCGCGCTCGCGTTGCGCAAGGCGGCGCGGGCCGGACTCGGCATCGCGCTGGTGCCGCGATACGTCATCGCCGACGATCTGGCGAGCGGAGAGCTTGTGAAGGTTCTGACGCGCTATCAGCCGCCGCAGCGGCCGTTGTTCGCGGTCTATCCGCGTGGCGCCAGCGTGCCGCGCCGGGTGCGGCTGTTCATCGATTTCCTGCGCGGCTGGATCGCCGGTCAGGATATCAACGATCGGCGCGCCTGAAACGATTTCGGGACATAGTCTTCAGCGCATCTGCCGGATGCGGGCGAGCACCTTCAGCCCGGCGTAACCATCAGCCGGCTCCATGCCGACCTTCTGCTGGAACGCCTTGATCGCTTTCATCGTATCGCTGCCGATGCGGCCGTCGTTGCCCTGGGTGTCGAAGCCAAGCGCGGTGAGCCTGGTCTGTAACTCCTTGACCTCGTCGAGCGTCGGTGCGCGCTCGCCGCCCGGAAATTGCTGCCGGAACGGCGGATCACCGCGCACCAGATCGCCGAGATGCAACAGCGCGAGCGTGTAGTTCGACGAAGGATTGTAGGATCGCACCGCGAGGAAATTCTGTCCGAGCAGGAATGCGGGGCCGCCGGCTTGCGGCAGCCACAGTTTCACATGATGGCCGGGATGCTCGAATGCCTTGCCGTCGGCGCGGATGACGCCGAGTGCCTGCCACTGCGCATAAGTGCGCCGCGTGCGGTTGTCGGCGAGCTTTGATGACGCGCCGTTGAGGCGCACCTCGCAGCCCCAGCTTTCGCCGCGGCGATAATTGCCGCGCTCGACCAGATAGCGCGCGGTGCCAGCGAAGGCGTCGCCCAGTTCGAACGGCGTGATCTTGCCGTCGCGGTTGTAGTCGACGCCGATCTTCAGCCAGACCTCCGGCATCCATTGGGTGTGGCCCATGGCGCCGGCCCAGGAGCCGATCATCTGCTGCGGTGTCGACCAGCCGCGATCGACGATCGTCAGCGCGTTGAGCAGTTCGGCTTCCCAATAAGCGCGCCGGCGCGGCTCGCCGAACGCCAGCGCGGCCAGCGCAGGGATCACCGGCCGCATATATTTCGGATTGTCGATCACGTCGCCGAATGACGATTCCATGCCCCACAAGCCGAGCATCACATAGCGGTCGACGCCGTAGTCGCGCTCGATGCGGCCGAGCAGCGCGGCGTGTTCCTTGGCGCGATCCTTGCCGGTCATCACGCGGAAGCCGGAGCAGCGCCGGTTGATGTATTGCCACATCGACTCGGTGAATTCCGGCTGGCGGCGATATTGCTCGTAGACCGATGTGTCGGGCTTGAGCCCGTTCATCACCCGGTTGTAGGTCGCCTCGGAAATGCCGCGCCGAACCGCGCGATCGCGGAAAGCCTCGACCCAGCGGCCGAACGCGGCGGATTGCGCGAATGCGTCGGAAGGCAGCGTGCCCGCCAGCATGGTCGTCGCGGCACCAAGAAGCCAATGGCGGCGGGTGAGCAGGCTTGCAGTCAGGGCGATGTGATTCATGGGGCGAGTTTATCGGTCCGCCGCCGCGGTCGAAAGCGCCGCCTCGGGTTCCCGGCGCTGCCGCTGCCGTCAAGGTTAGCGATGCCGTTTGCCGCGTTTGCCCCGCTTGGCGCGCGGTTTGTGCGCACTTTTGCCGCGCGCTTTCGGCTTTGCGGAGGCTTGCTCGGTGATCACCTGTTCCGGCATCACCTGCGGCGCGACCGCCTGGCCGACGCTGTCATGCGCGACCTCGGTGCCGCGCGCGCCGATCAGCCGCTCATAGGCGGCGACCAGCGTCATATACGGATTGACCCAAACCCAGCCATCGCGCGTGAACACCTGCGTGTCGAAATGCAGGTGATAGCTGGTGCCGCGTTCGTGCTTGTAGAAGTTGCCGACCTTGCCGATCACCTCACCCTGACGCACACGCCGGCCGCTGAAGATGCTGTCGGCATCCATGTGGCGCGGGTCCATGTGCATGTAGCGGAACCGGACATTGTCGGTTTCGGTATTCACGACGATGAAGGCGGTCTCGTAGACTGTGTAATGCTTCGGATTGCGCAGGATCATGCCGTCGCGCACCGCGACGACGTCGTGGAAATAGGGCTCGCAGCGATCGGCGCGCTCGTTCTTGAGCACGCAGTTCGCGGGACGTATGTCCTGGCCCTGATGACCGATGCCGCCGGGGCACTGTCCGACCTGCGTGTCGCGCGCCTCGCAGAAGTTATTGCGCCACGGATAGGAGAAGTTCTCCGGCGCGGATTCGTCGAACACCAGCGGCTTGTCGTTGCGCTTGCAGCGATAGGGCGCGCCCTTGCGGTCCATGCGGCCGACGCGGCCGGTCTTGTAGCAATCGCCCCACGGATTGAACGACTGCGACTTGGCGAAGGCGGGCGCCTGCGCCAGCGGAAAGCGGATCTGCGCGTAGACGTGATCGTCGGCGCGCCCGCTCTGGCCTTTGTAGCCGGAGTTCGCGATCAACTGGCCTGCCGGAAGATAAGTGAAATTCTGCGACACGGTCTGCGGCCGGGTCAGGTCGAGCGCTGGTGGCTTTGCTGAAGGACCGGGCGTGCCGCCGGCGACCCGCAGGCTCTTGATAAAGCGCGTGGCCACGGTGTCGGCGTCGCGGCAGGAGAGGCGGCGCGGGGTCACGCGCCCGTCGAAGCATTGGATCGACACCACATAGGGCACGCCGAACCGCTCGAAGGCGTAGCGCACATGAGCTTCGCGGAGGATGCGGCGCAGACCGGGAATGTCGTCGAAACCTTTCGGCGTCGTCTCCGATTGCGCGAGGTTCGGACCGTCGGGGTCATAAACGAACGCCGCGCCGGATATCTCGACCTCGACCGGACGCGGATAGCGGATCGACAGGCCCGCGCCATCCTTGAGGAAGAACGAGGCGTGATAGCCGGCAGGGCCGGGCAGGAAGAAATTCGAGGGCTTGAAACTTCCGAACGTGATCTCGCTTGCCGCCCCCTCCTGCGCCGGCGGATCGACCGGCAGCAGCACCGGCACGGTGCTCTTGGCGATGTCGGGAAAACGGTGCGCCATGCGCGCATTGAGCCGCGCGAGCACGTCGGCGGCGCTGGTGCCGTCGCGACCGGGGACGGCGCCGGCCGCGGCTTCCCAATCGACCGTCGCGGCGCTGGTTCGCGGCGGCAGCATCTCGCCCGCGCGCGCCGCTGCCGCCGCCATGAAGGCGGCGACGATGGCGAGGGCGGTGGGAGCACAGCCGGATCGCATGCGAACCTCCGGCGCGTGGAATGCGGCCGGGCAGGTCATGCGCCCGCCGCGGGGAATGTTAGTCCTTGGCGCGCTCGACGTAGGGCCGTCGGCGGTCATGACGACGACGCGCGTGCCGGGGACGATATGCTGCGGCACCATGGTGCGCACGCCGTTCGACAGGATGGCGGGCTTGAACGAACCCGATGCGGTCTGGCCCTTCATCGCCGGTTCGGTCTCGACCACTTCCAGCGTCGCGCGCTGCGGGATTTCGATCGACACCGCGGAGCCTTCGTGGACCGAGAGCTTCACCATCATGCTTTCCTGCAGATATGCCTCGGCATCGCCGATCACATCGGACTGCACGGTGAGCTGCTCGTAGTCTTCCGGGTTCATGAAGTGGAAGCCGTCGCCGTCCTTGTAGAGGAACTGATAGGTCCGTTCCTCGACATGCGCGCGCTCGACCTGATCGGTGGTCTTGTAGCGTTGCGAGGTCTTCACGCCGTCGCTGATCCGGCGCATATCGAGCTGGGTCACCGGAGTGCCCTTGCCGGGGTGGATGCTTTCGGCGGTCAGGACGACGTACAGCTTGCCGTCGAGATCGACGATATTGCCCTTGCGGAGCGAACTGGCGATGACTTTCACGGAGCGATCCTTGAATAGCGGTTTGGCCAAAATGGCGCTGTCGGCGCGCAAAATACTGATAATGGGGCGGAAGGCCAGAGCATCCGGCCAGTTTTTTGGCCTGCGCGTGGCATGAACGGCAGCCCCTCTGACTGGTGGAACCCCGGTTTTCATGCCGATCGGAAGCCGCTCCTGCGCACCCGCGGGCGGATTCGCGAGGCGATCCGGCAGTGGCTGCTGGCGCGGGATTTCGTCGAGGTGGAAACGGCGGCGCTTCAGCGCTCGCCGGGCAACGAGACCCATCTTCATGCCTTCCGGACCGATCTGGTCGACCCGGCCACGCATTCACACCCGTATTATCTGCGGACTTCGCCGGAATTCGCGTGCAAGAAGCTCCTGGCGGCCGGCGAGGCGCGGATTTTCGAGTTTGCTCGGGTCTGGCGCAACCGCGAGCGCGGGCCGTTGCACCACCCCGAATTCACCATGCTGGAATGGTACCGGGCCGGAGCCGACACCTATCCGGTGCTGATGGAGGACTGTGCCGCCTTGCTCGCCGAGACGGCGCGGGCGGCCGGCGTCACCCAGTTCACCTGGCGGGGCCGGACCTGCGATCCGTTCGCCACGCCGGTGCGGCTCGGCGTGCCGGAGGCCGTTGCCCGCTATGCGGGGATCGACCTGATGGCGACGCTGGACGGTCTCGTTGGTCATGACGCCCGGCTGGCGGCGGCGGCCAGGGCTGCCGGCATCGCGGTCGCGGCGGACGACCGCTGGGGCGACATCTTCAGCAAGATCCTGGTGGAGCGGATCGAGCCGCAACTCGGCTTCGGCGCGCCGGTGATCCTGTGCGACTACCCGCTGCCGCTCGCGGCGCTGGCGCGGCCGCGCGCCGACGCGCCGCAACTGTCGGAGCGGTTCGAGCTTTACGTGTGCGGCGTCGAGCTTGCCAATGCCTTCGGCGAACTCACCGACGTCGACGAGCAGCGCCGCCGTTTTGCCGCGGATATGGACGAGAAGGAGCGCGTCTATGGCGAGCGCTATCCGCTCGACGAGGACTTCCTGCGGGCGCTGGCGCGGATGCCGGCGGCGGCCGGGATCGCGCTCGGCTTCGACCGCCTGGTGTTGCTCGCCACCGGCGCGCCGCATATCGAGCAGGTGATGTGGACCCCGGTCGCCGAACCGTGAATAACGGCGCCCACCGAAAACCTGGAGTCGCTCTCCTTTCGCATGAAAGGGTGACTCGAGCGGACGGATCGATGACCGATACGACGACCTTGCGCACGCCTGATGAACTGATCGCGGCCGGCCTTGTGGCGCCGGACGCGGCGGCCGTGCAGCAACGCGTCGCCGAACGCTATGCCGTGGCCATCCCGCCGGCGCTGGCGGCGCTGATCGATCGCGACGATCCCGCCGATCCGATCGCGCGGCAGTTCGTGCCCGATGCGGCCGAACTCAATGTGCAGCCCCACGAACTGGCCGATCCGATCGGCGATGCGGCGCATATGCCGGTCGAGGGGGTCGTGCATCGCTATCCTGACCGCGTGCTGCTCAAGCTGGTGCATGTCTGCGCGGTCTATTGCCGGTTCTGCTTCCGCCGCGAAATGGTCGGGCCGGGCAAGCCGAACGCGCTATCGCCGGACACACTCGAGCGCGCGCTCGATTATATCCGGGCGACGCCGGCGATCTGGGAGGTGATCCTCACCGGCGGCGATCCGCTGGTGATCTCGCCGCGCCGTCTGCGCGAGGTCATGACCGCGCTCGCGGCGATCCCGCATGTGAAGGTGGTGCGCATCCATACGCGGCTGCCGATCGCCGATCCGGCCGCGATCACCGACGCGATGATGGATGCATTGAAAACGGCGATGCCGCAGGTCGCGGTCTATGTCGGCCTGCACGCGAACCATCCGCGCGAGCTGACCCCGGACGCGCGCGCGGCCTGCGCGCGGTTCATCGATGCCGGGATTCCCATGGTCAGCCAGACGGTGCTGCTGCGCGGGGTGAACGACACGGTCGAGACCATGGGCGCGCTGCTGCGCGCGCTGGTCGAGACCCGCATCAAGCCGTACTACCTGCATCACGGCGATCTCGCGCCCGGCACCGCGCATCTGCGCACGACCATCGCGGAAGGACAGGCGCTGATGCGGGCCTTGCGCGGCCGGTTTTCCGGGCTGTGTTTGCCGGAATACGTGCTCGATCTGCCCGGCGGGCATGGCAAGTCGCCGGTCGGGCCGAGCTATGTCGTCAATGACAGCGGGTCGGAGATCGAGGATTACCGCGGCAGGCGCCACGCCTATCCTCCTGAAACGCCCTGACGTCCTACTGATGCAGCGCGATCACGTCGTAGAGCGTGGCGGCGAGGGCGAGCGCGGCAAAGCCGAAAACGACGACGGTGATGGCGGCATTGCCGACGAACGTCGCGTCGCGACGCAGATGGTCGGCGAGTTGCTTGTTCTTCATGGCGCGCTCCATCGGATTTCGATCCACAACGGAACGAACGAAGCCTAGCGCCGGTTCCTGCGCTCCGGCGCGTATTTTCTGCGTAAAACCTTGATGATTCAGCCGATTTGCATGGGTGCCATGCACCCCAATCGAGGCCATTCCAGAAGAGAAATGGCGCGCCCTAGCGGAATCGAACCGCTCTCTCCACCGTGAAAGGGTGGCGTCCTAACCGATAGACGAAGGGCGCGAAGCGGCCGGAGGTATAGAGGCGTTGGGCGGCGCTCGCAAGTCGCCCGATCACGCCATCCTCGATTACCAGCGGCCCGTATTCGGCATCGACGCCCATGGCTCCTGCGGCGGCTTGGCGGCGCCTTTTTGCAGCAATTCGATCGAATGGCGGTCCGGCGAACGGATGAAGGCCATCATCCCGTCGCGGGGCGGACGGTTGATGGTGACGCCGGCCCGCATCAGCCGGTCGCAGGTGGCGTAGATGTCGTCGACCTCATAGGCGAGGTGGCCGAAATGGCGGGCCTCGCCGTAGTCCTCGCTGTCCCAGTTGTAGGTGAGTTCCACCAGCGGGGCGCCGCGTCCGCCGCCGGATTTCGCGTCGTCGACCAGGCCGGTGTCCTCCGGCGCGGCGAGGAACACGAGGGTGTAGCGGTTCTTCTCGTCGACCCGGCGGCTCGTCTCCTTGAGGCCGAGCTTGTTGCAATAGAAATCCAGCGCCGCGTCGAGATTGCGCACGCGCAACATGGTGTGCAGATATCGCATCACATCACTCCTTCTGCTGACCGGCCTCGCTGACGCGCGGCAGGTTTCTTTCATACCGATCCGCCGGGTACTTAACATGGTGACGACCGAACTCACGCGCACGATCGCGGACCTGCGGGAACTGATCGAGGGGGCGCGGGTGGTCGTGCCGTTCACCGGGGCGGGAATTTCAACCGAGTGCGGCATTCCGGATTTCCGCTCGCCGGGCGGGATCTGGACCAAGAACCGGCCGATCCCGTTCGACGAGTTCATGGCGAACCGGGAGAGCCGCGACGAATCCTGGCGCCGCCGGTTCGCCATCGACGCGAGCTTTGCCGCGGCGCGGCCGGGACGAGGGCATCGCGCGCTAGCGAGCCTTTACCGCCGCGGGCAGGTTCCGGGCGTCATCACCCAGAACATCGACAACCTGCACCAGGCATCCGGCATTGCGGCCGATGACGTTGTCGAACTGCATGGCAACACCACCTATGCCACCTGTCTCGACTGCGGAAAGCGTTACGATATTTCCTGGATGAAACAGTCGTTCGACCAGCAGGGCTGTGCCGCCGATTGCCTCGATTGCAGCGGCTATATCAAGACGGCGACGGTATCGTTCGGACAGGCCATGCCGGAGGAGGCGATGCGCCGCGCGCAAGACCTGACGCGCGCCTGCGATCTGTTCATCGCCATCGGATCGTCGCTGGTGGTGTGGCCGGCCGCGGGTTTTCCGCTGATGGCGAAACGCAACGGCGCGGCGCTTGTCATCATCAATCGCGAGCCGACCGAATTCGACGAGATCGCCGATCTGACCGTGCCTCACGACATCGGCGATGCGCTGGAGAGCTTCATTTCGGATTGATTCGTAAGGCGTTACGCGGTGGACAGAAGTGTGCGCAAGCGCATTTTGTCCTTTGACGCATATCAGCCGATGTTATCTTGCATGCAGAGATTCGGAGCAGCGTCCTCAAGAGACGCGAGAACAGCGGCAGCGTTACGGTGCCATATTACGGCCCATGACGTCGGGGATTGAATCAAAAATGCCTGGCACACGCCTAGGTCTCGACCCGGAAGTTGGTCATCATCTCGATGATGAAGCCGGCGCGAGCATCATTGAAATCAGCGGCACCATTAAATGGTTCGATGTCGCCAAGGGTTTCGGCTTCATCATCCCTGACAATGGGCTGCCCGACGTCCTCCTTCACGTGACCTGTCTGCGCCGCGACGGCTTCCAGACGGCCTATGAAGGGGCCCGCGTCGTTTGCGAAGTGTTGCAGCGGCCGCGCGGTCTGCAGGCCCTGCGGGTTGTCTCGATGGACGACAGCACGGCGATCCACCCGGCGCAGATGCCGCCGCCGCGCACCCATGTCTCGGTGACGCCGACCAGCGGCCTTGAGCGCGCGCAGGTCAAATGGTTCAACCGGTTGCGGGGCTTCGGCTTCCTGACGCGCGGCGACGGGACCCCGGACATCTTCGTCCACATGGAAACCCTGCGCCGCTACGGGCTCGCCGAGCTGCGCCCCGGCCAGACGGTCCTGGTCCGCTTCGGGCCCGGCCCCAAGGGAATGATGGCCGCCGAGGTTCGCCCGGATGGCGGGTCGCTCGGTCCGGCGTCGCACTGACGGCCTGACGCGATCTTGATGAGGTCTTTGCTTGTTGCCGGGACGCGCCTCGCGTATCCCGGCAACATGCGTATTTTGACCCTCATTGCTGTCCTAGTCGGTGGTGTTGTGCTCGGGCTTGCCCCGACGCGGGCCGCCGAATTCCAGACCCTCGAAATCGCCAGCCGTAACGGTGTTCACCCGTTCATGGTCGAGATCGCGACCACCGATCAGGAGCGGGCGCAGGGGCTGATGTATCGGAAGGAATTGCCCGAGGGGCGGGGCATGCTGTTCGACTTCAAGCGGGATCAGGAGGTCTCGATGTGGATGAAGAACACCTATGTCTCACTCGACATGATCTTCATCCGTGCCGACGGCCGGATCGCGCGGATCGCCGAGCATACCGAGCCGCTCTCGACCAAGATCGTGTCCTCCGGCGGGCCGGTGCGCGGCGTACTCGAGGTGGTGGCGGGGACCGCCCGCAAGCTCGGCATCGCCGCCGGCGATCGGGTCGCCCATCCGATGTTCCAGCCGCGCTGACGCGGTTCGAGCGGCACGAGGTTGCTTGCCCGGTCCCGGCCGAGCGTGTATCGCAAGCCTCTATAGCCGCCTGCCGGCAATCGGAGCGTAGCGCAGTCTGGTAGCGCATCTGCTTTGGGAGCAGAGGGTCGCAGGTTCAAATCCTGCCGCTCCGACCAACCCTGAACCCCGTCTCGCTGGCTCGATAGACATCGCCGTACGCGATGCGTGCGACGACGATCCGATCCGGGCTCTTGCCTTATGCGACAGGCGGCGGCGCCGATGCGGCGAACCGGCCGTGTGCGGCTTGCGGGAGAGGGCTTGCTGACGCTGCGGTAGCCAGCTCAAGCCAAAAGGCTTCCCGAAATTTATATCGCTCGCAGACCGGTCGCGATGGGCCGGCGCCGGCTTCGGCCGCTGCTTATCCCCAGTTCTGTCGTTGACCCGGCTCCGATTCGACTCGAGGTCTCCTCTTCAAGCTTTTGAATCGGCCGGCGAATCGCGGTGTTTACGGCCTTCATGTGACACAAGATCATAATCTATGATTTAGACTTGATATTACTTGCCGCTACGGGGGATATTTTCTCTTAAAGCTATGAAATTTATGAGTTGGTTATGCGTTCAACTTCAAGTTTTATCATGCAACCGCATATTCAAGTGCGGGCTTCCCGCGGCGTCACCCCATAGTCGCCGCAATGCCAACCGTTGTTCTCACCGCGAGTTTTGTGCGTTCCGCATCGTGTCCCACCGATGCGAAGAAGGTCGATTTTTTCGACGGTGGGCAGCGCGGGTTCCTGCTTGAGGTCCGCTGTTCCGGCGGCAAGACTTTTTATCAGCGCTATTCGGATGCCCGTGGACGCGCGCGGCAATTCAAGATCGGGCCGGCCGACGTTCTCACGCTCGATCAGGCGCGGCGCAAAGCGCGGCACATTCTCGCGCAGGCGGTGCTCGGCACGGATCCGCAGAAGCAGCGCCAGGAAGCGCGCGCCATTCCGCGGCTCGCGCAGTTCGCGCAGGATCGCTATCTGCCCTACGTCCAGACCTACAAGAACAGCTGGCAGACCGACGAGACGGTTTTACGTGTCCATATCCTGCCGCGACTCGGATCGCTGGCGCTCGATGAAGTCACGACCGATGCGATCTCGGACGTGATCGCGCGCATGCGCGAAAGCGGATACGCCACCGGCACGATGAACCGCGTGATCGTCATCTTGCGCTACATGTTCAATCTGGCGCGCAAGTGGAAGGTGCCGGGCGTCACCGACAATCCCGCCAGCGCTCTTTCCGCCGGTCCCGACGTCCAGCGCAATCGCTTCCTCAGCGAGACCGAGGTCGAGTGTCTGGTCGATGCGATCCGCAAGGATGAGAACCAGACGGCCGCGCGCGCGATCCTGCTGCTGCTGCTCACGGGCGCGCGGCGCAATGAGATCACCTTCGCGCGTTGGGATTATGTCGACTGGGACAATCGCACGCTGCTGGTGCCGCGCTCGAAGTCCGGGCGCGCGCGCGTGATCGCGCTCAATCAGGCGGCGATCGCGCTGTTGCAGGCGGCGCCGCGGATTGCCGGCAATCCGTACATCCTGCCGTCGCCGGTCAATGGCCGGCCGTCGCCATCGCTGTTTTTTCCCTGGGATCGCATCCGCAAGCGGGCAGGGCTTGAAGATGTGCGGCTGCACGATTTGCGGCATTCCTTTGCGAGCTTCCTCGTCAATCGTGGCGTGTCGCTTTACGTCGTGCAAGGACTGCTCGGCCACCTGCATGCGCGCACGACACAGCGCTACGCGCATCTCACCCGTGAGACGTTGAGCGATGCCGCCGATCTCATGCAGGACGTTGTCGCGGGGCCGCTGAAAGGCGGATTGCCGGATGCGGGTGCAACAGCGAGCCCGACGAATTAAATAAAAATTGAGGACTGCGGTTTAACCGTAACGGCGCTTCGCTTGCGAAGCGCCGTTTTTGTTTGTCGTTTTGCTGCGCGTAAAAACGCCACCCGACGCTATACCGACCGATGGCTAGCAAGCGTTGGCGATCATGACGGACGAAACCGGAAAGGCGTCAATGCGCTGACCGGCGGCTCGACCTTCGCGGGCCCGAAAAGGCCAAGGCGCGCGCCGATGCCTTGCGGGCGTATCGCCCGATCGCTGCGGGATAATTCCGCAGAGCATTCAACGGTCGATGTTCGGTCGTTTGGCCAAACCGGTCCAGTACGTGAAGATTTGCTCTCTGTATGGCGCGGGTTTCTACTACATCCCGGGCACGGATATCTGCTTGAAGGTCGGCGGCTGGACCCGCTTTGAATATGGCTGGGGCTCGAACGGCAACTTCGCCTGGGGTCCGTTCGCCAACTACGCGAACACCCGCGGCAGCAACAACAGCGCGATGCGCGCCCGTGGCTACATCACGACCGACGCCCGCAGCCAGACGGCCTACGGCACGGTCCGCGCCTACATGGCAATCGGTCTGAGCGAGAACGACGTCGGTCTGAACACCGCCGCCAACACGTTCAGCGCCAACCGCGCGTTCATCCAGTGGGCCGGCTTCACGTTCGGCCGCGCTCAGTCGTTCTTCGACTTCTACAACGTCCCGGCGACGTCGTATTGGGGCGCCTTCCCGGCCTCCGACACCGGCGATCCGGGCTGGCTGGTTGCGGCTTACACCGCGCAGTTCGGCGGCGGCTTCTCGGCCACGATCTCGGCCGAACAGCGTCGCATGACGCAGATCGTCGGCGGCGGCCTCGGCGGCGCTACGCCGTTCAGCGTGTTCGGCCCGTTCGCCAGCGTCAACGGCACCAACGGTGCTTACGGCGGCTTCCAGGCGCCTGACGTCGTTGCCAACCTCCGCATCGACCAGGCCTGGGGCTCTGCCCAGGTGATGGGCGCCATGCATCAGGTCAACGGCCTGTACTACGGCGGCGCGGCTCCGACGGGTTCGGGTCATCCGAGCGACAAGTGGGGCTACGCGGTCGGCGCGGGCATCAAGCTGAATGCTCCGATGATCGGCGCTGGCGACTACTTCCAGGCGCAGATCAACTACGCCGAGGGCGCGTCCCGTTACGTGTTCTCGACCCC
>JAEWJH010000033.1 GCA_023386635.1 Pseudomonadota bacterium | reverse complement strand
TGCGCGCGGTCGACCGGCTGATCGCGGCGCGGCAGCATCGCACTTTGCGGCTCGACGACGTGGCGCGGCTGACGGCGGCGCTGCGGCGCGCGCGGCCGTTCATCGTCACGCCGGATCACCGGCCGCTGCGCGACGCCGACAGCGCGGCTCTGCGCGCGCAGCTTGCGCCGAAGCCGCGGCAACTCACGCTGTTTGGATGATGCGATGATCCGCATTCCGATCCGTGACGAAACATCGCTGACGGAGTTTCGCGACCATGTGCGCGGCCTGATCGCGGCGAACACGCCGCCGGATCAGGTGAGCTGGGCGACCGATACGCTCGACGACCTGTTCGGCGAGGCGCTGCCGCCGGTGACAAAAGCGCCGGCGTTCAGCGTGCCGGCGGCATTCGTCGATCTCGCCGACACGGTGCTGTGCCATCGCGAGCCGCAGCGCTTCGCGCAATTGTACACGTTGCTGTGGCGGCTCACCCACGGCGAGCGCATGCTGCTGTCGATGTTCTCCGATCCGCTGGTCTATCGCCTGCGACACATGGAGAAAGCCGTGCGGCGCGACCGGCACAAGATGACCGCGTTCGTGCGCTTCCGCAAAGTCGAGGACGCGGACGGCGAGCGCTTCATCGCCTGGTTCGAGCCGCAGCATCGCGTGCTGCGCAAGGTGGCGGATTTTTTCGCCGACCGTTTCACCAATATGCGCTGGTCGATCCTGACGCCGGACGGCACGCTGACCTGGGACGGACGCGAGATCGCGTATGGGCCCGGCGTGCCGAAGCATCTCGCGCCGCAGGACGACGCGCTGGAGGACTGGTGGAAGCGCTATTACCGCGCGACCTTCAATCCCGCGCGCGCCAATCCGCGCCACATGCAGAGCGAAATGGCGAAACGCTACTGGAAGAACCTGCCGGAAGCCGCGCTCATTCCCGAGATGCTGGCGCAGGCGCGCACGCGCACCGAGGCGATGATCGCCTCGCCACCGACCGCGCCTCGTCGCGCCGCAGCGCCGCATGCGATCGACACGACAACCGACGTCACGACGCTGGCGGGGCTGCGTGCCGCCGCCGCGTCCTGCGAGCGCTGTCCGCTGCACGGCCCGGCGACGCAGACCGTGTTCGGCGAAGGGCCGGAGCACGCGGAGGTGGCGTTCGTCGGCGAGCAGCCGGGCGATCACGAGGATCTCGCCGGCAAGCCGTTCGTCGGCCCGGCCGGGCAGTTGTTCGACCGTGCCGCCGCCGAGGCCGGGATCGACCGCGCCCGCGTCTATGTCACCAATGCGGTGAAGCATTTCAAATTCGAGCCGCGCGGCAAGCGCCGCATCCACCAGAAACCCGATGCCGGGGAGGTGTCGCATTGCCGCTGGTGGCTGGAGCAGGAACTCGCTTTGGTGCGGCCGAAGCTGGTGGTCGCGCTGGGCGCCACCGCGGCGCGGGCGCTGACCGGCCATGCGGTGAAGATCACCGCCGCGCGCGGCGGGCTTATCCCTTTGGCGGATGGGACGCCGATGCTGGTCACGGTGCACCCGTCCTATCTGCTGCGGCTGCCCGACCGGGCGGCGCAGGACATGGCCTATCGCCAGTTTGTCGCCGATCTGAAGGCGGCGGTCGCGCATCAGCCGGCAATTCGCCGCGCCGCCTGACAGGTTGCAGAGCAACCGGCGCATGGCTATGAAGGGCCGCGTTTTTCGGGCCGGCGGACCAGTCCCGCCGGCTTTTTAGCGGCACAACAACGAGCGAGCGATGGCCCGGCTAGTCATGAAATTCGGCGGCACCTCTGTCGCCGACATGGACCGCATCCGTAACGTGGCGCGCCACGTCAAACGCGAGGTCGATGCCGGCCACGACGTCGCCGTGGTCGTGTCCGCCATGTCGGGCAAGACCAACGAGCTGGTCGCCTGGTGCCGCGAGGCCTCGCCGCTGCATGACGCGCGCGAATACGACGCCGTGGTATCCTCAGGCGAGAACGTCACCGCCGGCCTGCTCGCCATCACCTTGCAGGGCATGGGCGTGCAGGCGCGTTCGTGGCAGGGCTGGCAACTGCCGATGCTCACCGACAACGCGCACGGCTCGGCGCGCATCCTCGATCTCGACGGTTCGGAGCTGATCAAGCGGTTCAAGGAGCGCAAGGAGGTGGCGGTGATCGCCGGCTTCCAGGGCGTCAACAAGGAAACCAACCGCATCACCACGCTCGGCCGCGGCGGCTCCGACACCTCGGCGGTGGCGGTTGCGGCGGCCATCGGCGCGGAACGCTGCGACATCTATACGGATGTCGACGGCGTCTACACCACCGATCCGCGCGTGGTGCCCAAGGCGCAGCGCATGGAGAAGATCGCGTTCGAGGAAATGCTCGAACTCGCCTCGCTCGGCGCCAAGGTGATGCAGGTACGCTCGGTCGAACTCGGCATGGTGCATAACGTGCGCATCTTCGTGCGCTCCAGCTTCGAGAAACCGGAAGACATCGATCCGCGTGGCGCGCCGCGCGGAACCCTCATTTGCGACGAGAGTGAGATCATGGAACAGCAGGTCGTGACGGGCATCGCCTTCTCCAAGGACGAGGCGCAGATTTCGATCCGCCGCGTCGAGGACAAGCCCGGCGTGGCGGCGGCGATCTTCGGGCCGCTCGCGGAAAACAACATCAATGTCGACATGATCGTGCAGAACGTATCGGCCGACGGCAAAACCACCGACCTCACCTTCACCGTTCCGGCCGTCGATTACGAGCGCGCCCGCGCGACCATCGAGAAGGCGAAGGGCAAGATCGGTTTCGACCGCATCGACGGCGCCACCGACGTGTCGAAGGTGTCGGTGATCGGCATCGGCATGCGCAGTCACGCCGGCGTCGCCGCCAATGCGTTCGGCGCGCTGTCGGAAAAGGGCATCAATATCCGCGCCATCACCACCTCCGAGATCAAGTTCTCGGTGCTGATCGACGCCGCCTATACCGAACTCGCGGTGCGCACGCTGCATTCGCTGTACGGTCTCGACAAGGCCTAGGCGTTCGGCTTCAGCCGAACCGCAGTCTGACGTCGCATTCAAAACGGGCCGCACGTGCGGCCCGTTTCGTTTCGGTTTTCTATGAGCCCGCCATCGTGTCGAGCGCCGTAAGCGCATCCGCCGGCAGCGTGATCTCCGCGGCCGCCAGATTCTCGCGCAGATGCGCGAGCGACGACGTACCGGGGATGAGCAGGATGTTCGGCGCGCGTCGCAGCAGCCAGGCGAGCGCCACCTGCATCGGCGTCTTGCCGAGACGGGCCGCAACATCCGACAGCGTCGCGGATTGCAGCGGCGTGAAGCCGCCGAGCGGAAAGAACGGCACATAGGCGGTGCCGTCGCGCGCCAGCAGATCGATCAGCGCATCGTCGGTGCGATGCACCACATTGTAGTGATTCTGCACGCAGACGATCGGACAGATCTTGCGGCCGTCTTCGACCTGCCTGGCGGTGACATTGCTCAGACCGATATGCCTGACCAGTCCCTGCCGCTGCAGGTCTGCGAGCACGGTGAGCGGCTCCTCCAGCGAACCTTCGGCGGGACCATGCACGCCGAACATGCTGCGCAGATTGACCACCTCGATCGCATCGAGACCGAGATGGCGCAGATTGTCATGCACCGCCTGTGTCAGCGCCTCGCGCGAGAATGCCGGCAGCCATGACGCATCGTCGCCGCGCCGCGCGCCGACCTTGGTGACGATGACAAGATTGTCCGCATAAGGATGCAGCGCCTCGCGGATGATGTCGTTGGTGACATGCGGGCCGTAGAAATCGCTGGTGTCGATGTGATCGACGCCGCGCGCAACCGCGTCGCGCAGCACCGCGACGGCGGCGGCGCGGTCCCTGGGCGGGCCGAAGACGTGCGGTCCGGCCAGTTGCATGGCGCCGTAGCCGAGGCGCGTGACGGCGCGGTCGCCGAGGGTGAAGGTGCCGGCTTTGGCGAGGGATGATGGGGGCATGGGCAATTCTCCTGTCTGTCCGACGATCTAACGGTTGCCTTACCGTTCGATAATCCGGCATAATCAGGATGCCCTGTGCGGATTCTAGAACAATGAAGCCTGACCTCGCCGACCTGAACGCTTTCATGGCCGTCGCGCAGGCCGGCGGCTTTCGCGACGGCGCCCGCCGCAGCGGCGCCAGCCCCTCGGCCCTCAGCGAAGCGGTGCGGCGGCTCGAAACCCAGCTCGGCGTGCGGCTGCTCAACCGCACCACGCGCAGCGTGACGCCGACCGAAGCCGGACAGCGGCTGCTTGAGCGGCTGGCCCCGGCGCTCACCGAGGTCGAGGCGGCGCTCGACGTGGTCAACCAGTTCCGCGACCGCCCGACCGGGACGCTGCGGCTCAACGTTCCGGTGGTGGTGGCGCGGCTGATCCTGCCGGCGATCGTGCCGGCGTTCCTCGCCGCCTATCCCGACATTCGTCTCGAGGTCATCGCCGACGACAGCTTCGTCGACGTGCTGGCGGCCGGCTGCGACGCCGGCATCCGCTACGGCGAGCGGCTGGAGCAGGACATGATCGCGGTGCCGATCGGCCCGCGCATCCAGCGCTTCGCCGCCGCCGCATCGCCCGCTTATCTCGCGCAGCACGGACATCCGCACCATCCGCGCGATCTGCTGAATCATGCCTGTTTGCGCGGGCAGTTTTCGTCCGGCGCCATGACCACCTGGGAGTTCGAGCGCGACGGCGAGATCGTCCGCGTCGATCCGTCCGGCCCGCTGATCGTGCGCGTCGGCGGCGCCACCGATCTCGCCATCGATGCCGCTGTCGCCGGCACCGGGATCATCATGCTGTTCGAAGACTGGTTGCGGCCGTATTTCGCGCGCGGCGCGCTCATGCCAGTGTTGCAGGACTGGTGGCAGTCGTTCCCAGGTCCGTTTCTCTACTATCCCGGCCGGCGTCTGGTGCCGGCGCCGCTGCGCGCCTTCATCGACATGATCAAAACCGCTTCTGCCGCGCCGCTTCCGGCGAACACCTAACCGCAAGGACAGAACATCATGACCCCCACCGTCGCTGTCATCGCGTCCGGCGCCATGGGCGCCGGCGTCGGCGGACGCCTCACCGAGAACGGTGTCACCGTGCTCACCATGCTCAAGGGCCGCAGCGAGGCGTCGCAGAAGCGCGCGGCGCAGGCGAAGATGCGCGACGCGACCGCCGCCGAGATCGCCGCAGCCGATATCGTGCTCTCCATCATCCCGCCCGGTCAGGCCGAGGCGCTGGCGCGCGAGCTGGCGCCCGCGCTGACCGCTGCGGCGAAGAAGCCGGTCTACGCCGACTGCAACGCGCTCAATCCCGAGACCAAGAAGCAGGTCGGCGACATCATCGCCGCGACCGGCTGCGCCTATGTGGACGCGGGTATCGTCGGCCCGCCGCCCAAGCCCGGCAGCGACCACACCCGGTTCTACGTTTCCGGCCCGCACAGCGCCGCGATCATGGCGCTCAACGCGCACGGCCTGTCGGTGCGCGACCTTGGCGGCGCGATCGGCAACGCCGCCGCGCTGAAGATGTGCTACGGCGCCTTCAACAAGGGGCTCACCGCGCTCGGCTCGGCGCTGGCGCTCGCCGCCGGCCGGCACGGCGTCGCCGACGCCTTCCATGCCGAACTGGCGCTGAGTCAGGCCGCCATGCTGAACCAGCTCAACCGCACCGTCCCGGATATGTTTCCCAAGGCCTATCGCTTCGTCGCCGAATTCGACGAGGTGGCCGAGTTCGTCGCGGGCCGGCCGGAGCAGGAAATGTTCCGGGGCATCGCCCGGCTTTATGAGGCGCTGGCCGCCGATATCGCCGGACCTGGCAAGGAGAAAGCCGCGCTGGCCCGGTTTTATGCGCCGCCGGCGGTGAAAAGCTGAACGATTCGCAAAAAACTGGGATTTTCTAAAGAACGATCGTTATGTCGGGTTGGCTTGCAGCTTGCATGGCCCATTCGCTATAGCCTGCGGTAAGCCCTGATGGACCCGATCATGCGTGGTGCGCTCGGCGGTCCGCGCGTCTTGCTGCGCCGGCTTCGCGAAGTCATGGCGGAGCAGGTCAGCGCGCAGGACCGCCTGAACAAGATTGTCGTGCTGATTGCCGCGAACATGGTGGCGGAGGTTTGCTCCGTCTACGTGTTGCGCGTCGACGGCACGCTTGAGCTCTACGCCACCGAGGGCCTGAACCCGGACGCCGTGCACCAGACCGTGCTGCGCGCAGACGAAGGCCTGGTCGGCCTCGTCGCCAGCAAGGCGACCGCCATCAACCTGTCGGAAGCCAACCGCCACCCGGCGTTCTCCTATCGCCCGGAGACCGGCGAAGAAATCTATCAGTCGTTCCTCGGCGTGCCGATCCTGCGCGCCGGCAACATCCTCGGCGTGCTCGTGGTGCAGAACCGCGCGCGGCGCACCTACACCGAGGAAGAGGAAGAGGCGCTGCAGACCACCGCCATGGTGCTGGCGGAGATGATCGCCTCCGGCGAACTGTCGACGCTGGCGCGGCCCGGCGCGGAGCCGGCAGCACGGCGGCCGCTGGTGCTCACCGGCACCGCGCTCGCCGACGGTATCGCCCTCGGCCATGTGGTTCTTCATGAGCCGCGCGTCATCATCAAGAACTTCATCGCCGACGACGTCGGCAAGGAACAGAAGCGCCTCGACAGCGCGATCACCAATCTGCGCGCGGAGCTCGACCGGCTGGTCGAGCACGGCGATCTCGGCGACGGCGGCGAACATCGCGACGTGCTCGAAGCCTATCGCATGTTCGGTTACGACCAGGGCTGGCTGCACAAGATGCGCGAAGCGGTCGGCACCGGCCTCACTGCCGAGGCGGCGGTGGAGCGCGTGCAGTCCGACACCCGCGCGCGCATGATGCGCCAGACCGATCCCTATATTCGCGACCGCCTGCACGATCTCGACGATCTCGCCAACCGGCTGCTGCGCGGCCTCGTCGGGCAGGATCACGCGCCGACGCGCGAGCAATTGCCGGAGAACGCCATTCTCGTCGCGCGCTCCATGGGTCCGGCCGCGTTGCTCGATTACGACCGCAAGCGGCTGCGCGGCCTGGTCCTCGAGGAAGGCGGACCGACCTCGCATGTCACCATCGTCGCGCGCGCGATGGGCATCCCCACGGTCGGCGAGATCGACAACGCCACCGGCCAGGTCGACACCGGCGATGCGATCATCGTCGACGGCTCGACCGGCCAGGTGCATATCCGCCCGCCGACCGACGTGGAGCGCTCGTTCGGCGAGCGCGTCCGGCTGCGCGCGCGGCGGCAGGCGCATTATCGCGAACTGCGCGACAAGCCTTGCATCACCCGCGACGGGCAGGAGATCGCGCTGTTGATCAATGCGGGCCTGCTGATCGATCTGCCGCATATCGAGGAAACCGGCGCCGCCGGCATCGGCCTGTTCCGCACCGAACTGCAATTCATGGTGTCGCCCACCTTCCCGCGCGCCGGCGAACAGCAGGCGCTCTATCGCGCGGTGCTTGACGCCGCCGGCAAGCGGCCGGTGACGTTCCGCACCCTCGACATCGGCGGCGACAAGGTGCTGCCCTATATGCGCAACGTCGAGGAGGAGAATCCCGCGCTCGGCTGGCGCGCGATCCGCCTCGGCCTCGACCGTCCCGGTCTGTTGCGCACGCAGATCCGCGCGCTGCTGCGCGCCGCCGACGGGCGCGCGTTGCGGCTGATGTTCCCGATGATCGCCAGCGTCGAGGAGTACGACCGCGCCAAAGGACTGCTGGAGCTGGAGCTGACCCATCTGCGCCGGCACGGACACTCGCTGCCGGAGCGGGTCGAGGTCGGCACCATGCTCGAAGTGCCCTCGCTGCTCTACCAGCTCGACGAACTGCTGGCGCGGGTCGATTTCCTCTCGGTCGGCTCCAACGATCTGATGCAATTCCTGTTCGCGGTCGATCGCGGCAACAAGAATGTCGCCGATCGCTTCGACCTTCTCTCCGCGCCGATGCTGCGCGCGCTCAAATTCATCGCCGACCGCGCCAACGCCCACGGCAAGCCGGTGTCGCTGTGCGGCGAGATGGCATCCTCGCCACTGTGCGCCATCGCTCTCGCCACGCTCGGCTATCGCACGCTGTCGCTGTCGCCGACGGCGGTCGGTCCGGTGAAGGCGGCGCTGCTCGATCTCGATTGCGGCAAGGCGGAGAAAGCTTTGATGCCGCTGCTCGACAAGCCGGCCGGCAGCGTCAGCCTGCGCGAGCAAGCGCAAGCCTTCGCGGCGGCGGAAGGCATTACCCTGTGAGTCTCCCGTGAGCGTGCTGCCGCAACAGAAACTCGACGCGCTGCTCGACCGTCACGCCATGGTCGAGCGCGAACTGGCGACGCAATTGCCGCCGGATACCTTCATCAAGCTGTCGCGCGAATTCTCCGAGCTGGAGCCGGTGGTCGCCGCGGTGAAAGCCTATCGCGCGCTCACCAGCGAGATCGCCGATCTCGAGGCGATGGCCGCCGACCCGGCGACCGATCCGGAAATGCGGCGCATGGCCGAAGCGGAGAAGCCCGCCCTCGCCGAGCGCAAGGAAGCGCTCGAACACGACATCCGCCTCGCGCTGTTGCCCAAGGACGCGATGGACGAGCGCGACGTGATCCTGGAAATCCGCGCCGGCACCGGCGGCGACGAAGCCTCGCTGTTCGCCGGCGACCTGTTCCGCATGTATGAGCGCTACGCCGCCAGGCAGGGCTGGACCACGGAGATCGTCTCGTCGAACGAAGGCACCAAGGGCGGGTACAAGGAGATCGTCGCGGAAATCCACGGCCGCGGCGCATTCGCCAAACTGAAATTCGAATCCGGCGTGCATCGCGTGCAGCGCGTGCCCGACACCGAGGCATCCGGCCGCATTCACACCTCGGCCGCCACCGTCGCGGTGCTGCCGGAAGCGGAGGACGTCGATGTCGACATCGACGAGAAGGATCTGCGCGTCGACACGATGCGCGCCTCCGGCGCCGGCGGCCAGCACGTCAACAAGACGGAATCGGCGATCCGCATCACCCATGTGCCGTCGGGCATCGTCGTCTACGTTCAGGAGAACAAGTCGCAGCACAAGAACCGCGCCAAGGCGATGACCATGCTGCGCACCAAGCTCTACGACGCGGAGCGCGGCAAGCTCGACGCCGCACGCGCCGCCGACCGCAAGGGGCAGATCGGCAGCGGCGACCGCTCCGAGCGTATTCGCACCTATAATTTCCCGCAGGGCCGCGTCACCGATCACCGCATCAACCTGACGCTGCACAAGCTGCCGCAGGTGATCGAGGGCGAGGCGCTCGACGAGCTGATCAACGCGCTGGTGACCGACCATCAGGCGGCGCTGCTCGCCGAAGCATCGTGACGGCGCCTTTTCATCTTCCGTACAACTCAACCATCGCGCAGGCGCGACGTGCGCTCACCGAAGCGCTGCGCGACGCCGGGATCGACACGCCCGACGCCGATGCGCGGCTGCTGATCGGCGAAGCGCTCGGCCTCGGCCACGCCGCGCTGGTCTCGCGCGGCGACGACACCATCGCTCCCGACGGTATCGCTAAGATCGAAGCGTTCGCGGCGCGGCGGCTCGCGCGCGAGCCGGTGTCGCGTATTCTCGGCCGTCGCGAATTCTGGAGCCTGTCGTTCACGGTGACGCCGGACGTGCTGGTGCCGCGCCCCGATACCGAGACGCTGGTCGAGCGCGCGCTCGACCATATCGTCAAGAACGGATTGCGCGCCGAGCGGCTGCGCCTGCTCGACATCGGCACCGGCACCGGCGCGCTGCTGCTGGCGCTGTTGTCCGAACTGCCGAGCGCCACCGGCATCGGCACCGATATCAGTCCTGCCGCGATCGAGGTCGCGCAGGAAAATGCGCGCGCGCTCGATCTCGCGACGCGCGCAACCTTTGTCGTCGGCAGCTACGCCGCCGGCGCGACCGGGCCGTTCGACATCATCGTCTCCAATCCTCCCTATATCGCGCGTGCCGAGATCGACATGCTGGCGCCGGAGGTGCGCGGCCACGATCCGCGCCTCGCGCTCGACGGCGGCGACGACGGGCTCGACGCCTATCGCGGCGTAATCGCCGACGCGCGCCCGCGCATCGCGTCCAGCGGACGGCTGATCCTCGAACTCGGCGCGGGCCAGGCGCCCGCGGTGACGGCACTGGTGGAAGCCGCGGGCTTCATTCTTTACGGCGAGCCGCAGAACGACCTCGCCGGCATCCCCCGGGCGCTCGCCGCCGGGTTGCCCGAACCCGAAACCATCCCTGGAACTTCCTGAAAAGGGCTGGAAAATCACTGGAAAAGCGCTTGGAAAACCCCTTGGATTCCGAGGGGAAACCGACTAGCTTGAGGTAACGGAATCGACCGAAACGATGGCATCGCCCGATGGCCCCGAGCACCGCTCGCAGTGGCCCTCTCGCAAAGGCAGACGCCGAAAAACGGATCAAAACGAGCCAGAAAAGACGGCGAGCCAGACGAACCGGCACAGGATGTTCCGTTGTTCGCATCTGGATGGATCAGCGGTTGGACGCACCCATTCATCGACACCATCGAGTGACATCTTGAGCGACCCGTACCTGCGGAAACGGGGGACGGCAAAGCAGCAGACCGTGGCGAAGCCACGGCCGGTAGTTTGATTTTGGGTTGTTCCCACCGGGCCGGGGGGCTTCGGACAGGCAAACCATCATTCGCCGCATGTCACAGCGCGTGACGTGGACAGGTGATGGACGAACAGAATTCGACGAGGGCGGCGCACCGCCACCAACGGAGAGGATCGCAAGCAGAGACGCCATGAGAAACGGTCATCACCAGAACAACAAGCGGATCCGTGGTCGCCATCAGCACCACAATAATCGCAAGAACCAGAATCCGCTGACGCGCGCCTATGAGTCCAACGGACCGGACGTGAAGATCCGCGGCACGGCGTCCACCATCGCCGAGAAATACATCCAGCTCGCGCGCGACGCGCAGGGCTCGGGCGATCCGGTCGCCGCGGAAAACTACTATCAGCACGCCGAGCATTATTTCCGGCTGATCGCCGCCGCGCAGGAGCAACTGCGCCAGCAGAACCCCGGACAGTATCAGCAGCAGATGGCCAGCCAGTCGTCCGACGACGCTATGGACGAAGGCGACGAGGACTTTCAGGGCAACGGCCAGAACGAGCCCTATGCCCGCGAACAGCCGCAGCCTTATCTGCCGCGCGACGCCCAGCCCTATCAGCCGCGCGAGCAGCAGCAGGGCCGGCCGCAGCATCAGCAGAACCGCTACAGCCAGAACCAACCGCAGCCGGCCGAGAGCCGCGAGCGCGACAGCAATCGCGAGCCGCGCGAGTCAAACCGCGACTCCGGTCGCGACTCGGGGCGCGATGTCGGCGGCCTGCCGTCGTTCATCACCGGCGGCCAGCAGCCGGCGGCCGCCGAAGGCGCCGCCACGGGCCAGGAAGGCGAGCGCTTCCCGCTGCATCGCCGTCGCCGCCGCCATCGCGGCAACCGGCCGGACTTCGGCCAGGGCCAGCCGGCCGACGCGGTGGAAGATCAGCCGGGCGAGTGATCGCGCGGCGCCGACGCAACGCTTCGTTCAAGTCTGCAAACCCGGCTTTGAGATTTCAAAGCCGGGTTTTGTTTTTATCAAAGCACGGTCATTCCGGAAGCAGCGCACGCGCTGCGATCCCGAATCCGGTTCCACCCAATAGTCTTTGTTGTTTCCGGATTCCGGGTTCGCGAGCAAGCTCGCGCCCCGGAATGACCTTAGCCCGGCGCGATGTCGCGGCCGGCCGGCACGACGCCGCCCTGCGCCGGCGCCAGCACCGGCTCGAGCGCCGGCATCAGACGGCGTTTCGCACGCCGCGCCGGCAGCGCGCGATAGACCTGCTTGGTCGCCTCGACGATGTGCACGCCGGCGAACGGTGCCGACAAACCGGCGCCGGTGCGCTCCCACGCAACGCCGGAGCGCAGGAACCAGCCGCGCGCGATCGGCGGCACATACAATGCTTCGCCCCAGCCCGTCGGCGTGAACCAGGTTTCGCGCAGCAATTGGTTGATCTGCGCGCGCGAATAGGGCCGGCCGTAGCCGAACGGCGTGTGATCCATGCGCGCCCACAGGCCGCGACGGTTCGGCACCACCGCGAGCAGGCGTCCGCCCGGCGCCAGCACGCGCCACACCTCGCGCAGCAGCGCCGGCGCGTCGTGCGTCATCTCCAGCGCATGCACCAGCAGCACGCGATCGACCGCGGCATCGGCGAGCGGCAGTTCGACCTCGTCGACCAGCGCGGACAGCGCCGCCCGCGCCGTCGGCCAGTGCACGACGCCCTGCGTCGCCGGCATGAAGGCGAGCGCCCGCTCGGCGTCGCGGAACAGGCCGAGATACGGCGTCGCGTAACCGATGCCGAGCACGCGCTGTCCCGCCGCATCCTGCCAGTGGCGGCGGATGCCGCGACCGACGAAACGTCGCGCCGCGACACCGAGGTGCTGGCCGTAAAAATTGCGCAGGTCGACGACGTCCATTCCGGCTTCCATTGCGTACAGCGCCGCGCCAGCGGCGCCGGGATCATATAAGTGTAGCACAGCGCACCGGAACCCCCTGCGCACCGCGATGTTTCGCGAGGATTGCGCCCGTGTTACGGTCGACGCGACCCCGACACACATTATGACGACACCATTCGAGGACGACGATGGCTGCGAAAATCCACCTGTTTCCCTGCCTGCAAGACAATTTCGGCGTGCTGATCCACGATCCGCAAAGCGGCGCGACCGCGGCGATCGATGCGCCGGAAGCCGCCGCCGTCGAGAAGGCCTTGGCCGACACGGGCTGGAAGCTGACCGAGATTCTGGTGACGCACCACCACGCCGACCACACCCAGGGCATTCAGCCGCTGAAAGAGAAGTACAAATGCCGCGTGGTCGCGCCGATGGGCGAAGCGGCGAAGGTCCCGATGGTGGACGAGGCGGTGCGCGAGGGCGATACGGTGAAGGTCGGCACGCTCGCCGCCAATGTGATCGAGACGCCCGGCCACACCGCCGGACATATCTCGTACTGGTTTCACGGCGAGAAGGCCGCGTTCGTCGGCGACACGCTGTTCTCGATCGGCTGCGGCCGCGTGATCGAAGGCACCATGGAGCAGATGTGGCAGTCGCTGCGCAAGCTGCGCGACCTGCCCGACGACACGCGCATCTATTGCGGCCACGAATACACCGAGGCGAACATCAAATTCGCCAGAACCATCGAGCCGGACAACACGGCATTGCAGGCGCGCGAGAAGGAAGCGCGCGAACAGCGCGCCGCCGGCAAGGCGACGATCCCGACCACGCTCGGCGCGGAGAAAAAGGAGAACTGCTTCCTGCGCGCCGACGTGCCGGAGGTAGCGGCATCGCTCGGCATGAGCGGGCAGCCGGCCGCGAAGGTGTTCGCGGAGATCCGAGAGCGGAAGAACAAGTTTTAGCGATGCCCTGCGGCAACATTTGCGAAGCCTCATGGTGAGGAGCCGCGCCGTCGCTCGTAGAGCGAAGGCGGGGCGTCTCGAACCATGAGCGGGACGCACGCATCTCTCACCCGGCCCCATCCTTCGAGACGCGATCACCGCGCTGAGGCGCCGTGATCGCTCCTCAGGATGAGGCCTTCGCTGGAGAACCGATGACGTCATCCCTCACCGCCGCCGACATCATCCGGCTGCTCGACCTCACGCCGCATCCGGAGGGCGGGCATTTCCGCGAGACCTTCCGCGATCCGGCGACGATGAACGGCCGCGCCGTCTCGACCGCGATCTACTTTCTGCTCAAGCGCGGCGAGCGCTCGCACTGGCATCGCGTCGACGCGGCGGAGGCGTGGCACTTCCATGCCGGCGCGCCGCTGACACTGTCGATCCACGACAACGGCGCGACGCGCGACGTGATCCTCGGCAGCGATCTTGCCGCCGGCGAGCGACCGCAGGCGGTGGTGCCGGCGCAGGCGTGGCAGGCGGCGGAAAGCCTCGGCGACTGGACGCTGGTCGGCTGCACCGTTGCGCCGGGATTCCAGTTCGATAATTTCGAACTGGCGCCGCCGGATTTCACACCGAACATCACAAAGTCTTGCGCCTGATCAGCATATCCTTCGCCGCAAGAAGACCGCCGCCGGCGATCAGCGCGGCGGCAAGCCACAAGGTCCAGCGCGGCTGCGCATAACCCCCGGCGATCAACGCGAGCGTCGAGAGCACCGGCGCGGCATAGGACGCGGCGCCGAGCACGCGGATATCGCCGCGCTTGACGCCGATGTCCCAGACATAGAACGCAAGCCCGACCGGGCCGACGCCGAGTGCGATCACGGCGCCCCACTCCGCCGCATCGCGCGGCCACACCGTCGTCTCGAACAAGAGATGGCACAGCGCGGCGAGCAGCGCCGTCACGAGACAGAAACCGACCACCGCATCGCTCGGCACGCCGGCGAAGCGCCGCGACGCCACCGAATAGGTCGCCCAGACGAACGCCGCCACGAATGCGGCGAGATAACCCGGCAGATCGCTCTGCGCGAAACCAAATTCGACGCTTTGCTCCGCCCGGCCGGCGATGAGAACGACCGTGCCAATGAGTCCGAGCGCCGCGCCGGCAAGATGATGCGGCTTCAGCGTCTCGCCGGGCAGCAGCGCGGAGAACAGCACGATCAGCAGCGGCCAGAGATAATTGATCAGCCCGGCTTCCGCCGGCGGCGCGATCCGCAGCGCGATGAAGTAGAGCGCATGATAGCCGAACAGGCCGCCGACCCCGAGCGCCCAGACCGGCCACGGCTGGCGCAGCGATGTCACCGCGCCGGGCCGCAGGATGAAGCTCACGGCGCCGAGCGTGCCGCCGATGGCGAAGGTGACCGCCGCGAGCTGGAACGGCGGCATCGCCCCCGACGCGGCGGTGAGCAGCGCGAGCAGCGACCACATCAGGATCGCGGTGAAGCCGATCAAGGTCGCGCGGAGCGGTGCCTGCATGCTGTCCGGGTATCTTTGGCGGCGACGACCGCGGCCTCGTTTCGAGGGGCGTTCTGCCCATCGCCGCGCATACCCGAACCGGTCAGCCCCGGCAACGCATCGGCTTAGGGTTTTGCTTTTGGGGACCGCCCCGACCGCGGCATAAACCTTATCCGCGGGCGGGCTGGCGGCAGCGGGACCGGCACGGTAAAACCACCCCCAATGGGGACAGGACGGCGGGCGTAACGGCCGTCGGTTATCGGGGATGCGTCAGCAGTCTGGGTACGACGGACCGCGCACCGGCCGGAAACGGCGCGGCGGCGCAGCGGGTGCTCTGTCCCGCCCCGCACTGGTGCTGATCGCCTTCGCGGCGCTGCCGCTGATGGCGCAAGCGGCGCGCGCCGACTGCGCGCCTGCCGCGCCGTCGAGCAACGGCACCGTGACCTGCGCGGCGCCCGGCACCGGCGGCTTTCAGGCAGGCTTCGGCATCAACAATCTGACCGTCACCAATTTCGGCTCGATCATCATCGGCGCGTTTCCCCCAGCCGGCCTCGGCGTCAACAACAACAACACCGTCACGAACAACGGAAGCATCACCGCGGGCGACGCCGGCTTCGCCATCAACGGAGGCGACGGCAATTCCGTCGTCAACAACGGCAGTATCACCGTCGGCGGATTCCAGGCCGCCGGCATCCAGGTGCGCGACAACAATCCCTCCGTCGTGAATAACGGCACGATCATCGCCGGCGAGACATCGCCGGGCATCGGCGCGCGAGACGGCAACGTCGTCGTCAACAACGGCACGATCATCACCGGCAACGATCCGACTTTTACCGCCGCCGCCATCCTGGCGCGCGACGGCAACACGATCACCAACAGCGGCACGATCATCGCCGGCGATAGCAATGGATCCCTGGGCGGCGCGGGTGTCGGCTTCGGCATCGCGATCGGCAACGACAACACTATCGTCAATACCGGCCGCATCGTCGCCGGCGCCAACGGCTTCAGTATCGCCAATTCGTTCGTGGCCGGCACCACAAACCGAAACATCATCGTCAATAACGGTACGCTCGACGGTACGGTGTTCATCTTCAGCGACGGCAATCCGGGTTCGAGCAATTCGCTGACCAACAGCGGCCTGATCACCATCACCAATCCGGCGAGTCTGTTTGCCAACCACACCTTCGATGGCAGCTTCATTCAGACCGCGAGCGGCACGCTGGCGCTCCGCGTCAGCACGAATAACGCTCCGGGCGGATACGACACCTTCAACGTGCTGCAACCCACGCCGACCGATACGATGCAACTCGGCGGCACGCTGCGCGCGGTGCTGCAGCGAGGCACGTATCAGAACACGCAGACCTATCTGAACATCGTCACCCTGTGCAGTCTGTGCGGCAACACCATTCAGGGCACCTTCGCGCAAGTCACGTCATCATCACCGTTCTATGCGGCGACCGCCACGTACAATCCCACCAGCATCGACCTGACGCTGACGCGCATTGCGTTCGGCGCCGGGCCCGGCCTGACGCCGAACCAGCAGGCGGTCGGCACCGCGATCGAAGGCACCTTCCCCGGCGGCAACGCCGCGTTCTATGACGCGCTGTTCTTTTCCTCGTCGAGCCAGGTGCTCAGTCAGATTTCCGGCGAAGGCAGCGCCGCCGCGCAGCATGCGAGCTTCCTGGCCGGCGGTCAGTTCAACGCGATCATGATGCAGCAGGGCGCGGGCAATGACACCGACCCGCCAGCCACGGGCACGCCACCGCTCGGCTATGCGCCGCAGCGCGGCGTGGCGCATCGTGGCGCCGACGCTTTCGCGGCAATGCCGCCGCTGCGTCCGGCCGAAACGTCGCCGTGGCGTGTCTGGGCGAGCGCGTTTGCCGCGCGGCAGACGCTCGGCGGCGATGGCAACGCCTTCGGGCAAACCCAGCGGGCCGCCGGCGGCGCGGTCGGCCTCGAGCGGCAGGCGTCGTTCGATCTGCGCTTCGGCGTCGCGCTCGGCGCCAGCCAGGGCTCCTTTGCCGCCGACGATGTGACGGCCAGCGGCCGTTCCGACGCTGCGCATCTC
Source organism: Pseudomonadota bacterium (assembly GCA_023386635.1). Taxonomy (GTDB): domain Bacteria; phylum Pseudomonadota; class Alphaproteobacteria; order Rhizobiales; family Xanthobacteraceae; genus Pseudolabrys. The sequence continues at coordinate 8,058 of JAEWJH010000033.1, read as the reverse complement.
GGCGTTTATGCCCGCAAGACATTCGGCGACACGTATCTGGCCGCGCTCGCAAGCTACGCGCATGTCTGGAACCGGACATCGCGGTCGATCACCGCCGTTCCGACGCCGGAATCCATGAGCGGTTCGTTCGGCGCCGATCTCGTCAGCGGCCGCATCGAACTCGGCTACCGGCAGAGGCTCGCGGGCGTGCGCGTCACGCCGTTCGTGGCGATCGAGCCGAGCGCTCTATGGCAACAGGGTTACACGGAAACGACGACCAGCGGCCCCGGGCTGTTTCCGCTCACGTTCGCCTCCACCACCAGCTATTCGTTCCCGACCTTCCTCGGCGCACAATTCGACACGCGCATCGCCATGGGCGGGCAGACTTTCGCGCCGTATCTGCGCGCGTCGTGGGTGCACGAATTCTCGCCGGACCGGAAACTGCAAGCGGCGTTCCTCACATTGCCCGGTGCGAGCTTCACCGTCGCCGGTCCGCGCGCGGCGCGCGACGCGGCGCGGATCGAAGCCGGCGCACGCTGGATCATCACCGCGCAGACGCTGCTGTTCGCCAATTTGACCGGCGAATTCTCCGATCGCAGCACCGGCTACACGGCGAACGGCGGCCTGCGCGTCACCTGGTAAACACTAGCGCGTCGCCCACGCGAACCAGACGGCGATCGCAACCATCGCCGCGGCGGCGACCCGCCGCACCATGCGCTCGCCCGCACCTTCCACCAGCACCGGCCGCAGCCGCCCGGCGAGCAGCACGATGCTGCCATGCACGACAAGACCGACCGCGAGATAAATCACCACCAGCAGCAGGGTCTGCCACAGCACGGCGGCGCGCTGCGGATCAAGAAAGTTCGGCAGCACGGTGAGATAGAACACCGCCGCCTTCGGATTGAGCAGATTGATGGTCAACCCGCGCAGGAACAGCGACGAGTGATCGCTGAAGCCGGTCTCACCGGGCGGCGGATCGCGCCATGTGTCGTAGGCGAGATAGAGCATGTAGAAGACGCCGCCCCAGCGCAGCACATGATCGGCATAGGGAATGCCGGCGATCAGTTCGGTGAGGCCGAATGCGGCGAGCGTACCGACGATGGCAAGACCGAGCGTGATCCCGGCAACGATGGCGAAGCCGCCGCGACGACCATACCGAAGCGTCAGCGACGCCAGCGTCGCCATGTTCGGGCCGGGCGTCAGTTCGACGACCAGCGAGGTCAGCAGGAAGCCGAGCATCTAGCGCCGGCCTCCGCAGACCTGGCCGCGCATCAGTCGATGTATCAAACCATGTACTGGCCGCCGTTCGCGGCGATGGTCGAGCCGGTGATGAAGCCGGAATCGTCCGACGCCAGGAACACCACCACGCGCGCGATCTCCTCCGGCTCGCCGAGACGTCCCGTTGGAATCAGCGGCAGGATCGCTTTCTCCAGCACATCCTTCGGCACCGCCTGCACCATTTCGGTGTTGATGTAACCCGGACAAATCGCATTCACGGTGATGCCGGCCTTGGCGCTTTCCTGCGCCAGCGCCTTGGTGAATCCGATGTCACCGGCTTTGGCGGCCGAATAATTGGTCTGGCCCATCTGACCCTTCTGGCCGTTGATCGACGAGATGTTGATGATGCGCCCGAACTTGCGCGCGCGCATGCCTTCGATCACCGGACGGCACATGTTGAACAAAGAGCCGAGATTGGTGTCAATCACCTGCTTCCACTGCTCCGGCTTCATCCGGTGCAGCATAGCGTCGCGGGTGATGCCGGCATTGTTGACCAGCACCTCGACAGGACCGAGATCGCTCTCGACCTGTTTGATTCCCTCGGCGCAAGCGTCGAACGACGATACGTCCCATTTGTAAACCGGGATGCCGGTTTCCTGCTTGAACTTCTGCGCGGCTTCGTCGTTGCCGCCGTAGTTCGCCGCCACGGTGTAGCCCGCCGCCTTCAGCGCCTTGCTGATCGCCGCGCCGATCCCGCGTGAACCGCCCGTCACCAGAGCCACTCGACCCATCGTCGTTCCCTCTCCTGAAGCCGGCCGTTAGTTGCCCCGGCCTTGCAATAAGCGGACCATTGAAACAGGCCGATGGCAAGAGCGCGCATCGTCGCCAACAAAAAAAGCGGAGCCTGCGGCCCCGCTTCTTTGGTCTACGACAAATTGTTTTTGTGCGACGAAAGTCTGTTCAGCAGACGAAACGCGGCAACATCTCGACCACGCTGCACACGTTTTCTCTTGGTGCGTCGAACTAGCGTTCGACGCACATGGCAATGCCCATGCCGCCGCCGATGCACAGCGTGGCGAGGCCCTTCTTGGCGTCGCGCTTCTGCATTTCGTGCAGCAGCGTGACAAGAACGCGCGCGCCCGACGCACCGATCGGATGGCCGATGGCGATGGCGCCGCCGTTGACGTTGACCTTGTTGGTGTCCCAGCCGAGATCCTTGTTCACCGCGCAAGCCTGTGCCGCGAACGCCTCGTTGGCCTCGACCAGATCGAGGTCCTCATGCTTCCAGCCGGCCTTCTTGAGCGCGGCGCGCGATGCCGGGATCGGACCCGTGCCCATGATGGACGGATCGACGCCGGCCTGCGCCCACGACACGATCCGGGCCAGCGGAGTCTTGCCGCGCTTCTTCGCTTCGCTCGCGCGCATCAGCACGACCGCTGCCGCGCCGTCATTGATGCCGGACGCGCTGCCCGCCGTCACGGTGCCTTCCTTGTCGAAGGCCGGACGCAACTTCGCCAGCGTGTCCAGCGTCACGCCCGCCTTCGGATATTCGTCGGTATCGACGACCACGTCACCCTTGCGCGACTTCACCGTCACCGGCGCGATCTCGTCCTTGAACTTGCCGGCCTTCATCGCCGCCTCGGCCTTGTTCTGCGACTTCATCGCGAACTCGTCCTGCATCTGGCGGGTGATCTGCCACTGCTTGGCGACGTTCTCTGCCGTCGTGCCCATGTGATAGCCGTTGAAGGCATCCCACAGGCCGTCCTTGATCATGGTGTCGACCATCTTGAAGTCGCCCATCTTCACGCCGTCGCGCAGATGGGCGCAGTGCGGCGCCTGGCTCATGGATTCCTGACCGCCGGCGACGACGATGTCGCTGTCGCCGTTGGCGATCGCCTGATAGCCGAGCGCGACCGCGCGCAGGCCGGAGCCGCACAGCATGTTGACCTGCCAGGCCGGCGTCTCCACCGGGATGCCGGCGGCGATCGAGGCCTGCCGGCCCGGGTTCTGGCCCTCGCCCGCCGTCAGGATCTGCCCCATGATCACTTCGGAGACGTCTTTGCTCTCGACGCCGGCGCGCTCCAGCGCGGCCTTGATCGCGACCTTGCCGAGCTCGTGCGCCGGCAACGACGACAGCGACCCGTTGAATGCGCCGACGGGGGTACGGGCGGCGCTGACAATGACGATGTCGTCTTTCATGGCAAATCTCCTGATGCGAGGGGCGCGGTCCGGCGGACCTTCGCCTGACCTTCGCGATGGCACAATCCATCACGGCAGTGCCGCAACCTTACGGAGCCGGACCTTTGAGTCAATCATCCTGCGGGAGCAAATCAGCCCGGAAATCAGGGGTTTCCAGCTACCCGCATGGCAGGCTGGGAACCGGCCAGACCCTGCCGCAGCGCGATAAAACGGTGGCTAGGGATAGAAAAAAGAAGATATGCTGACCCTCCAAGGGCATAGGGAATGGGGCAACCAGGGCAGGTCATGGCTCAAGAAAAAGAACCGATCACAATCAAGAAGTACGCCAATCGCCGTCTCTACAACACCGGAACCAGCACGTATGTGACGCTGGAAGATCTCGCCACCATGGTGAAAACCGGCGACGACTTCGTGGTCTACGACGCCAAGACCGGCGAGGACATCACCCGCTCGGTTCTGGCGCAGATCATCTTCGAGCAGGAAAACAAGGAAGGGCAGAGCCTGCTGCCGATCTCGTTCCTGCGGCAGTTGATCCGCTTCTATGGCGACAGCATGCAGATGCTGGTGCCCCGCTACCTGGAACAATCGATCGACACCTTCACGCGCGAGCAGGGCAAATTCCGCGATCAGATGGCGCAAGCCTTCGGCGGCTTCGGCCCGCTCGAGGATCAAGTCCGCCGCAACATGGAGATGTTCGAGAAGACTTTCTCCATGTTCACGCCGTTCCGCGGCGAGAAGGGCGCAGCAGCGCCGGGCGCACCGGGAGCCGCCAAGAGCGGCGGCGACATCGACGACCTCAAGCGCCAACTCGAAGACATGCAGAAGCGCGTCGATCAGTTGTCGCGGAAGGAATGATCGGACGATAAGGCGGCGGCAGTCTACCTGAACGCCGCGCGCACCGGCTGTGCGGGCATTCCGCCGGCCGCGCCACTCGACACGGTGTCCGCCCACGGCCGCTGTAGCGAAGCGCGGCCGATCAGTTCGCCTTGCAGATAATCGCAGCCCCACGACGCGAGCAGCGCCGCGGATTCCTCATCCTGCACCCACTCCGCCACGGTCTTGAGACCGAGGCGGCGCGAGAGCTGCAACAGCGACTGCACGAAGGCGCGGTCGTCGGCCGAACGCATGATGTTCTGCACGAAGGCGCCGTCGACCTTGACGATATCGACGCCGAGCGCGCGCAGATTGCGGAACGACGTGTGGCCGGCGCCGAAATCGTCGATGGCGACGCGACAGCCGAGATCCTTCACCCGCGAGACGAAGCCGCGCGTCTCGCCGACATCGTGAATCGCCGCGGTTTCGGTGATCTCGACGATCAGCCGCTCGGCGGCGGCGCGCTGCGTGCGCAGCAAAGCGCCGAGGCCGGACCACCATTCCGAATCCATGGTCGAGGCAGGAGACACGTTCACGCTGAGTACGATCTCCGGATACGCCACCAGTTCGGCGACCGCGATCTCGAACACGCGGTGATCGAGCAGCCGGATCAGGCCGAGACGCTCGGCCACCGGCACGAGCTGCGCCATCGGGATTTCGCTGCCGTCAGGCCGGTGCACGCGCATCAGACTTTCATGGAACGCGATCTGCCGCGTGCTCACATCCACCACCGGCTCGAACGCCAGCGTGACGCGCCGCTCGTTGAGCGCCTGCACGATCTCGTCGGTGAGCTGGCGGCTGTTGCGCCGCGTCGCCTCGCGCTCCGGATTGGGCTGATACGCCATGAACGAGCCGAGACGCTTTGCCTTGGCGGCAGCGAGCGCGTCATGCGCGTGCGCCAGCACTTCCTCGGCGGTGTTGGCATGGCGCGGCGCGGTGAGACCGCCGATCGACACGCTGACGGCAATCGGACCGCGTGAGGTCTCGATCAGTTCGGAGCGCACACCGATCAGCAGGCGCTCGGCGGCGACCGCGAGCTCGTCGGGATTGCACTGCTTGAGCACGATGCCGAACTTGTTGCCGGAATAGCGTCCGAGCGAATCCTCGCCGCGCATCAGGCCGCGCAAGCGCTTCGCCACCGCGCCGACCACCTCGTCGCCGATGCCGAAACCGTAGCCTTCGTTGAGCCAGGCGAGGTTATCGATCGACACCAGGAGGAAGCCGCAGGAGCCGCGCATCTTCTTGGCTTCGTTGAGATCGCGCAACAGCACTTCGATCAGTCGCCAGCGATTGAACTCGCCCGTCATCTCGTCGCAATGCGCCAGAAACGCGAGATGCTGCTCGCGAGCGTGGCGTTCATTGATGACGCGCACGATACCCTGCGCGTAAGCGGGACGACCATCGGCGCCGGCGAACCAGCGGCCGCTGTCTTCGACCCAGAGGCGCAGATCGGAGTCGGGCGACGGCCGGAAGCAATATTCGATCTGGTACGGCACGCCGTCGCCGCGATCCTGCAGGGTCGAGCGGGCGATGGTGTCGTAGCGGCCGGGACCGGGACCGGCATCGATCAGTTGCGTGAAGGCGCGGCCGCTTGCCGGCACGCTGGCGGCGCGCAACATCTGCGCGGCATGAGCGCTCCAGCGCAACTGGTCGTCGACGAGATTCCAGTGATAGGCGGCCGTGCCGGTGTCGGCGAGGATCGCGGCGCTCGCGGCGGCGTCGAGCGGCACGGCCGCGCCGCTGTCGCACGCGTCTTCGGATGCCTGTGCTGGAACCACGACTTGCCCCTTCTGGAACGTCACCCTGCGCCGGACGTTGTCTCGCCGGTCGCCGATCGTGCCGAAACTCTAGGAGCGCCGGCTAAAGATTTCGGAAAGTTACAGAGTTAGCGCGGCGTTGCGGGGACCACAGAAAGTCCGGGAACATCGGCATGCCACTTCCCAAAGTCGGCATAGCCTTTGCGAAAGAGGGATCAGAACAGCGCAGACGCCGCAAAGGTGTCTCAGACAGGGACAGGCGAGACAGGATATGACCATTGCGGGCATTGGCAGTCGTCAGGCTTCGGGACACATCCGGGACAACCGGGAGAGCCGCGCTCTGGTCGCCGTGGCGCCGGTCAAGCCGACCGCCCGCCCGCAATCCGACCGGCCTCGCGCCGCCCGCCCCGCATCCACCGCGCCGTTCCTGGCGCATCTCGTCGCCACGCGCGAGCAGGCCCCGCAGACCCGCACCCGCCGGCGCGTCGAACCGGCGGAAGCGATCCAGATTTACCGATCGCAAACCATGACGGCGCCGGTGAACGGCCAGCAGATGTCGCGTCTGGTGTGATAGCCCGCGCGCTCAATAACCGAGCGCGCAGCCGTCCTTGCGGGATTCCGAGCCGCCAATCAGCACACCGCGATCCCAGTCGATCTTGATCGTCTGCGCGCCGCCCCATGGCGGCTTCACATCGACGAGAGTATGACCGCGGTCGGTCAAACCTTCGCGCGTCGCCGGCGGGAAACCGCGCTCGACCGTCGTCCTGTCGCCATCGAAGAACAGCCGCGGCGTATCGATCGCCTGCTGCATGTCCATGCCATAGTCGACGATGTTCTGAATCATCTGCGCGTGGCCGAGCGACTGGTAGTGCCCGCCCATCACGCCAAGCGACAGTTCGCAGCGCCCGTCGCGCAAGCCGAGCGCCGGAATGATGGTGTGCAGCGGGCGCTTCGACGGCGCCAGCGCATTCGGGTGGCCCGGCGTGAGATTGAAACACGCGCCGCGGTTATTGAGCATGATGCCGGTCTTCTCGGTGCAGATGCCGACACCGAACCCGCTGTAGAGCGAGTTGATGAACGAGATCACCGTGCGGTCGCGATCGACGACGGTGAGATAGATCGTGTCGCTGCCCGGCGTCGGCAGCGTCGTGAGGTCGGCGCGGCGATTGCGATCGATCTTCCGCGCGAGTTTGCGCGCGAAGCCCTTGTCGAGCAGGTCGGGCACCTGCGTCTGCATGGTCTGCTGATCCGAGACATGCTGATCGCGCACCGCGTAAGCAATCCGCGCCGCTTCCGCCATCAGGTGGTAACGCTCCGCGCTCATCGGATCGAGCGACTTGATGTCGAAAGTCTCGAGGATGTTGAGGATCAGGAGCGCGGTGATGCCCTGCCCGTTCGGCGGGATCTCCACGACATCGAGACCGCGATAATTGGTCGAGATCGGCGTCACCACGTCGCCGCGATGCGCGGCGATGTCGGCCGCCGTCAGCACGGAGCCTTTCGCCGCGACGGTGGCGACGATGTCGTCGGCGATCTCGCCTTGATAGAACGCGCGCGGCCCGTTCGCGGCGATGGCGCGCAAGGTTTTCGCCAGCGCCGGGAGACGGATCACGTCGCCCTCCTTCGGCGCAGCGCCATTGAACAGATAATGCCGCGTCGCGCCCGCATCCTTCTTCAGCTTCGGCACCAGATCGGCCCAGTCCCACGCGACGCGCGCGGCAACCGGAAAGCCGTTCTCCGCATAATCGATCGCGGTCTGCAGATTGCGCGCGAGGTCGAAGCGGCCGTGCGTGCGCAGGATCGTGTCCCACGCCTCGATCGCGCCCGGCACCGTGACGGCATGCGGCGAATCCGGCGCGATGCTCGTCAGGCCCTGTGCGCGCAGTTTCTCCGCGCTCGCGGCGGCGCCCGAACGGCCGCAGCCATTGTAGCCCCATACCGGCTCGCCCGGCTTGGCGATGAGCGTGAAGCAATCGCCGCCGATGCCGGTCATGTGCGGCTCGACCACGCACAACACGGCGCACGCCGCGAC
>JAEWJH010000021.1 GCA_023386635.1 Pseudomonadota bacterium | reverse complement strand
GCGGTGCAGAGATATTCCGTGTATCCCTCCATGATGCGCCCAACCGGAACCGCTAGAGGCTTCCCCTGTCACCAACAGCGGCGGTCAGATAGGTTCAGCCTAGGACTATGAGTATCCGGGCTTCCCGGAAATAAAGTGGGGGTCAGGCCGTCCGCTAACCTGCTTTTTCCCGCGCCATAATCCGCCGTGATCCGTCCGGCCGTTGCAGCTGCGGGCCGGCACCGTCAGCCGACTCTTGATCTCGTCTGGTGTGCAAAGATAACCGTCACCGCCTTTGCATGCACCGCGCCAACCTCTGCATTTGCGTCTGTCGGCGCCAATCGAGGTGGCTCGCGGGGCGATATAGCGATCCCTGCAGACAAAAGTTACAATACGGCTTCTCTTGCTCCGCCACTATTCGAGGATGAACCGCCGGTCCGCTTTCTCTGTCTCCTGGGGCCGGAAAGTCTCCCGAAGGGGGGCGCTTTTCCCAATTCTAAGGTTCTCTCAGCCGCCCTCTGCCGTACAGCGGTGCAATCTGACGCAAAAAATCCGGCAAAATCTCTGTCGGCTGGCTACGCAGTCCGCTTGCTGCCCCGACTACGGAGAGGTGCCTTGGCATTCGCAATCTGGCTATTTCGAGATGTACGGATCGCCGGTTCGACTCCATCTCGTTCCCCCAGTCTTTTCACGACAAACATTCTCTGCGCGATTTTTGCGCGCTGAAATCGCCAGTATGGCGAACTTCGAGCGGCAAGCTCCGCAGTGCGGTGGGCCCATTGGCCCCTGAAATTCTCGCCTCAGCACAAGCAACCGCTGCAAGGAGGCTAAAACCACCGCCTGTGTTGCGGCGGGTTGCTCGGCGGGTACAGTGCCCGACATCGCGTAACGGAGAAGTTGCGCACCGACGCGCCGGCCGAAGTGATCGCGCAAATGCTGATTGTGATAGTGGCGCAAGCGTGTTTCGCACGGTCTGTCGCAAACCTCCCTTGGAGTCATTTAACAGGGCATGGGCGGCCTCCAGAAGATCACGACCGCGGGGCTTTGTCCGGCGTTTCGCACGGTAAAAGCCAACTCCCGCCGGCTGAACCGCCGCTGAGCGACAGCTGGCGGGGATGGAATTCGTTTGACAATTCGATGGTGCCCAGCTCTTTGACCTCTGAAGCTGGCCCTTTTTCATTCCCTCGGGGTGGCCATGTTCTTCATGTGTTGGCCTACGGCCCGCACGGCCTCCTGCGCGTTCGCCGGCGTCAGGCCCTGCTTTGTCGCTTCATCCTTCACTTCTTCGAGAACATGCGTCGCGCTGTTGCCGGCGTTCGCGGCAATATCACTCAGCGCTTTTTGTGTAGCCGCGCTCGCTTCGCCCATCCAGTCTCTTTCAGGGTCCGTCGTTCTGAATGAGGTGGCAATTCCCGCACCGATGGCGATGCCGAGCGCACCGAGGAGAAGAGGCTGCCGTTCGAGCACGACGGCCACCGCGGATTGAACCTTAGCGGCTTGCTCCCGCCCGGAGGCGGCGAGGGATTGCGTTTTGTCGCCGGAGTCGAGGTGAGGCGCCACGTCCGACTCCCATCCATTGGGAACGAGCGAAGCGGCCGCGGCCTGCGCGTCATCGATCCCTTGTCCGACCGATGTACCCACGGAACGGGCCGCCGATCCAATTGCATTCGCGGCTTTCGTCACGCCTGTCGTGGCGGTGCGGCCCGCATAGTCGAGGGCCGATCCCGCGTGATTGGTCACCGCAGACAGACCCGGGGCCACGTTCAAGCCCCTGTTGCCAAATATGATCCAGGCGAGACCCGCGCCGAGCAGCCCCGCCGCCAGCGGATTTTCCAGGATCGCGTCATTGATCCGCGTGACGACCGACGTCTTGTTGGTATGCGTCATTTTGCAAAGCCCTTTACGGTCTCGACGTCTCGTTTGAGTTGTTGCAGCGTCGCCTTGGGACGAAGGTGTTCCGGCGCGAGAGCCCGAAAGCCGATCAGCGCGAAGATCCCGCAACAAATGGCGCCGGCACCGGCTGCGGCCAGATGGGCCGTAACAGGTGAGAGACCCATCTGGGTGAGCCACAGGGCAAAGGCCAGCAGCAGCATCATCAGCACCGGAACACACAGGATGCCAGCGGCGGCTATATAGCCGACGCCAATCCCGGCTTGTTTGATCTTCTGGGCTAATTCCGCGCGCGCCAGATTTGCTTCATGCTGGACGAGCTTTCCGAATTGCTCGACCGTGTCGCCGGCAAGCCGTTGAATGGAATTCAGATCATCGGACAGGCCCATTGGGGTTATCCTTCGTGCTTTGGTGCGTTGTTCTGAGCCGGCGATGCGCTTTTGAGGAATCGAAGCGCCGCGAAGCCCAAAATCACGGCGCCCCCGAAGAACAACGTGGGCTGCTTTCGCGCAAAACCCTGTACGTTGCCGACCAGTTCTCGCACGTTCCGTTCGCGCAGAGTGTCCGCCGCCTCCTGCATCTGCTTGGACGCAAGACGAATATAATGCGCGGCTTGCGGCAAATCGGGCGTAAACGCTTCAGCCGCATGCTCTGTGGCCTGAGCGATCGACCCGATATAGTCGGCACCCACCGATTTGCGCTGTGTTATGGTTTCCTCGACTTTATTCTGGGCCTTGCTTGCGAGTTCGCGAGTGGCAGTCTGCACCTGCGCGATATTGTCTTTCGCGATGTTAGTTGCGACGCGGCTAACCTCGCCAGTGATTTCCGAGCCTTTGGCCTTTACGTCCCCGACAACATCTTTTGCCCGTTCGGCGAGGCCGCGCGCTTCAGAGTGTAGATCGCTCATGTTCAATTCCTTTCGCTGGCCCGAGGGCCGGGAGATGAAGACGGTATAGCGGGCCGACCCATCGCGGCATTGACCCCGCGTTCGGCGACAGCGATGACGCCGTCAGACACTTTGCTGACCGCGGTTTTGACTCCGCTGGCATTGAGGCCTTCGCGGACGACAGCCGCTGTCGTGGCCTCGATCGCTTCGGAAGCGAAGTCGCCGGCTTTTTCGAGACCGTCGTTTGCTGCCTGCCGCGCCCGGGCCTTCAGCTTGTCACTGCCGGCACCGAACAATCGGTTTTCCGCCTCTGAAGATGGAATCGACGCGGCTAGAAAAATTCCGAGCGCTGCGCCCAGGCCGGCAACCACCAGCGGGTAGTCCTGAACGAAGTTCTTGACCGCAGCAGGTGCCGATGCGTGATGGGGATCGACGTCGACGGCACCGGCGTTTGGTCTGGCCCGGGATAGAGCATCGCCCGCTTGTGCGGCCATCGTCGGCACCTCCGCAGCTGCAGCGCCAAGCGTATCTTTCGCATCATGAAAAGCGGTACGTGCCTGGTCTTTCAACGAGCCGGCCGCCGTGGCGACGGCCTCACCCACTTCGTGCATTTCAGTCCGGGCCTGGCCGAGGCGTTCGGTAACTTCGGACTGAAGCGCGTCACTGGCATGACTCAACGCATCGCTTCCGCTTTGAATCATACCGTCGATTTTGACTTTGGCTTCGCTAGTCGCTTGTCGGCCGCGGTCGGTGGTAAGGAATAAGCCCCCCGCGATCAGCCAGAGCGGTCCTGGAATGGCTCGTAACAAACCGAGGGCCGGGTAAGCGAGCGCGGCGCCGACCGCTGCGGTCTGCAACGGATTCTCCCGCATCTTGCGCCGCACGGCCCGGGTTACGCTTTCGCGCTCTTCCCGAATATAGCTCCGGATTTCTTGTTTGATGTGCGTGGGGCTGAGAAGCGTCTTCACATCGCTGGCAACGGCCCCGCTGCGATCCCGTAACTCAGTCACCGTGGCCGCTAATACCGCTCGCGTTTGTTCGGATTCGCGGCGCAATTCGTCGATCGATCTATCCACGCCCATGATTGCTTTTCCCTACGCCACCTGTTGAGTGCGCGCATAACAACCTGCTCGAAGGAGATTTCGTTCCCGTAGTTCATCGAAAAGGATCGAGTTGAAGGCTTCTTCCGGGTGTGCGGTGCCTGGCACGGACACATCCCCGCGGAGCCAGCGACGAGGCCCCGCGCACGACATTTCCTCGCGAAACGCGTACCCGCTTCGGGTGAGTCAAAGTTATTCAATGTCGGGATGGAACGTACACTATCGTGCGAAGCATATATTTTGAATGTTTCCAGGCCGCTTCCACGCGGATCATTGCCGCATCCCGAGTGCCGGGCGCGGAGCTCTCATTTGATCCTGGCCGCAATTCCCTTGGACAACACCTGGAGCAGCGAGCCGAGGCCCGCGACGGCTAGCACAATGACGAAAAAGCGGGAGATGGGGCTGACGAGATAAGCCGTCAGGACGAGCACACTTGACCACATTCCTGTGCACCAAAGGCACTCGAGGAGTTCGCACACGAGCCGCCGCCAGCCACGCGCAGCCTTCCGCAGAGTCGGTCCGGAGCCATCCATGAAGGATTCCCGGATCGGTCCAAACATTTTGTCGTAGGTGAGCAGGTGGATCACGCGCAGGGTGGCCAGCCCCAGAAGCGCCAGGTCAATAAACTCAAGTTCAGCAGGGAGGGAGCGAAAATGCTCCAGTACGAACACGGCAGCGATACACAGCGCCGAGAAGCAAACGATCGCAGCGCTGCTCCAGATATGCTGTTCGGGTCGCAGTGGGTGCCGCCTTCGGTGTCGTTTGAATGTGATCAGTGGTGCTTTTTGGTGCTTCCTGCAGGATAAATCGTGCAGGGGCTGTTTCGATAAGCAAGGCAATGTTCGGCAGAGTTTTGCGCAAGCATACACCCGTTGCCGGCGCGGCGCATTACAGTTTTATATATATATATATAGCCGCCGAAGCGAAATCGCTGTGGCCACCTGATGTTGTGGAACGTCGCGGAGCTGTGGGGACTTGATCCGCCATCGGCCGGTGTGCGTATGCCCGGCAACAACCTCATACAGTATCGGTCTCCCATGTACCATCATGTCAAAAAGCTTATGTACACCGTGCGCGTTGACGAGCCCGATCCGAGTTTCGGAAACATGCTTCTCGAGCAATTCGGCGGCGCTAACGGCGAACTTGCCGCAGCGATGCAATACTCTATCCAGGGGCTGAACTGCGAAGATCCCGGCCGGAAAGATCTGCTGATGGATATCGGCACGGAAGAACTGAGCCATCTAGAAATCGTCGGGACTTTGGCCCGCATGCATCTGAAACCGCTTAAATCGGTTCGCGAGGATGCGGAAATCGATCCGCTTATAGCGATTGCCGGTGGTGGAGGTATCAGCCTGTTCAATTCCGTGGGCAATGCATGGACGGCCGACTATCTGAAGATCACGGGAGAGCTCGATGTCGATTTGCGCAGCAATATTGCTGCCGAGGCTCGCGCGAAAATCGTCTACGAACGTTTGATCAACTTTTGCCGCGATGCAGGCACCAAGGATGCTCTCCAGTTCTTGATGACCCGCGAAATTACGCATATGCGCGCGTTCACTCTTGCTCTGGAAACAATGGGTAAGCCTGCCTTCAGCATCGGCAAGATCGCGCCGACGCCGGAGTTGGTGGATCAGTTCTTCAATGACTCCACTGGTGGGGGCGATCACGGCGAGGTCGACGTACGTGGCCCTTGGAACCAGGGCGAGCCTTGGGTGTATGTCGAGGCTCCGGCTTTCCAGCATTTCAACGGGGACGACGAGAGCGACGAAGCAACCGTCCACGCGGAAAGCTCCCCCGGGGAGGAATCGGAGGTTCTCGAAGAACTACTGGTCGATCAGTTGCGGGATATCCTGCATGCCGAAAAGCAGCTTCTGAAAGCGCTGCCTAAGATGGCGAAAGCCGCTCGTTCCGCGCAGTTGCAAGCGTTGATAGAAAATCATCTTCAGGAAACCGAATCCCAGGTGGAAAGGCTCAACGAAAGCCTTGAACTTCTCGATGCTCCGGCGCGGGCAAAGCCTTGTAAAGGCATGGCTGGGCTCGTGGAGGAAGGCGAAGAGGTCATGAGTGACGGTAAGGAGAAGGACGACGTGCCGGCGGATCTCGCTCTGATCGGCGCTGCGCAGCGGGTCGAGCATTATGAAATCGCTGCCTATACGACGGCGCGCAATCCCGCCTTGCAGCTTCGGCAACCGTATATCGTACAGCTTCTGACGACGTCGCTTGGCGAGGAACAAAACGCCGGACAACTGCTGGACCAGATCGCACAACCGCTCATGTCGGTTGCGAGAATGCCGGCGAGTGTAGAGTAGCGACTTTATGCTTACTATTCGATTTATATAGAAAATTGAGCCCATCTTTCGACGGGCTCAATTTTTTTTGGCAAAGATCGCATGTTCAATTTTATTCTACGGAAACGAACGATGCGACCGGGGGGCGGATTTAGCGGGCGAGCGTTTCCGAGCTACCGTCGCTGGCTTGCTTAATGCAGTAACGCCAGCAGTGTCGTCGCGAGTTCATCTTTGCGAAACGGCTTAGTTAGTCTCGGACGATCTGCATCTACGCCTGCTATATCAGCATAGCCAGACACCAAAAGAACGGGAAGCTCCGGGCGGATGTGTTGTACATGTCGAGCAAGCTCGGTGCCTGTCATGCCCGGCATGAGGTGATCGGTAACGACCACATTAATTGCGCGGTTGTGTTTGATCTCCTGCATCGCGGCTTCTGCAGAGCTCGTTTCAATGACGGCGAAGCCGAGATCGGAGAGCATGTCTGCGGTACTCATACGCACGAGCTCTTCGTCGTCGACAAGTAGGGCTACTCCTCGGTCAGCAGCGTCCTCTTCATGCCGGCAGACGTAGGAGGCCTGGTCCGCTGCCTCCGTGCTGACGGGGAGCCATAGCTCGACATTTGTGCCTAATCCCGGCCTACTCTGAATTGTCAGTGCTCCGCCGAGTTGAGACGCCAGGCCGTGCACTGATGACAGGCCGAGGCCGGTCCCTTTGCCGATTCCTTTGGTCGAAAAGAACGGCTCGATCGCGCGAGCGAGCGTTGCCTCATCCATACCTATTCCAGTGTCGGCGACGGAGAGACGAATATAGGTTCCGCTCGCGAGTTGCGACCGATGGCCACTGCCTACAAGTTCGGTGTTGACCGTAATGCGCAGCGTACCTCCGTCTGGCATCGCGTCGCGTGCGTTGACCGATAGGTTCAGCAGGGCCATCTCCAATTGGTTCGGGTCGGCCCGGGCTGGCGGTAGATTTTCAGCCACGTCAACGGATACCCTGATCTGCGGACCCGTCGTGCTCTCAACTAGATCACCCATGTTAGCGACGAGCGCGGCCACGTCGACGGATATAGCCTGAAGCGGCTGGCGCCGCGCGAAGGCCAGCAATCGCTGAACAAGCGTGCGGGCACGCTCTGCAGATTGTGCGGCGCCGGCGATGAGCCGTTGCTCACGCTCGCTACCGATGCCCTTGCGCTGAAGCATGTCGAGAGAACCAACGATTGGGGTTAGGAGATTGTTAAAGTCGTGGGCCACCCCGCCGGTGAGTTGGCCCATCGCTTCCATTTTCTGGCTCTGGCGCAGCGCGTCCTGGGCGCGGGCAAGCTCCCTCTCGCGCGCTTTGGTGTGACTGAGATCGCGGCCAACCGCGATGAAATTCACCCCGTCAGGCTCGGGCGCCACCGTCCACTCGATTGGTTTCCACCCGCCGTCGCGCGTACTGATGCGATTCTCGAAACGGGTAGGTTGTCCAGTATTCTGCATATTCGCGATTGCCGCGAGCGTGGACTGAGCGTCGTCCGGATGCATGAAGGTTGCATATCCGTTCGACAGCAGTTCGCGCTCGGACCAGCCGAGAACCAGCGTCCAAGCGGGACTGACGGCCGACATCATGCCGCCATAGTCAGCCCGGGCTAGCATATCCTGCGATAGGTTCCACAGTCGGTCGCGCTCCGCCGCACGGGCCTCGACCTGTAGCTCAAGTGTCTCGTTCAGCTCACGTAGGCGCGCCTCGCTTTTACGTAGCGCGTGTTCGCCGCGGGCCCGCTCATAGGCGCTGCGCGTGCGCTCGGCGAAATCGCGGATAAGTGCAAGATCGGCATCGCTCCAGTTCCGCACTTTTCCGTCGTTGACGAAGAATACCGCCACGAGCCGTCCGCGTTCCAGAATCGGCGCGTTGACGAACGAACGCGCAGCCTTGGCTTCGAGCGCCTCGGCGGCAACTCCGCATGTGCGGCTGTCAACACGCGCATCAGCGATAGCCGTGAACTCGCCGCGTTTGAGGCTGTCAATGAAGGAGCCGTAATCCCTAAGCGGCGTCACCCCAGCGAGCGTCTCCACCCCTGGCGCCGTCCAGTCGCGATCGACGTGCAGCGTTTCAGCGTCTTGGTCGATCGCACCGTACCCTACACGCGTGACGCCTAACGTCTCGCCCAACACGCGCGCGGCGGCTTCGGCGATGTCGGCCGGCCTCTGGAGGTCCTCAAGGGCTGTAGCAAGATCGACCAGCGCCGCGCGGCGAACCTCGGACGCCTTCCGCGCGCTGATCTCCAGCACGGTCCCAGCGACGCGCAGACAACGCCCTGTCGCGTCAAACACACCGCGGCCCTTGGCCGCGACCCAACGCTCGACGCCGTCCTCCTTTCCAATCGTGCGGTATTCCACATCATACATGGCACGCGCGGTAGGGTCGGCGGCGGCAGCGTACGCCGCGCTCGTCGCTTCCCGATCGTCTGGATGAAGCCCATTGTAGAAGTCGGTCATCGTTACCGGCACGTCCGGGGAGATGCCGAACATCGCTTTGGTCCTCGCGGGCCAGATCAGCCGGTCGTTGACCACATCAACATCCCAGAAACCGATCTCGGCATTTTCGACCGCCAGTCTGAGTCGCTCCTCGCTTTCCCGGAGCTGCACGGTTGTGTCGCGCAGCTGGTATTGGCGTGCTCTGGCTTTTAGCGACGAGCGGATCGCCCCGAGCATCGCCTCCGCATGAAGAGGACGCTCCAGCAGTACGACATTGCCGAGTTCTGCAAGACGATTGGTAGCAGAAATCGAGCGCGGTGAGCGTGATCCATTGGCCAACACCACGAAGGGGATGTCCGACCAAGTAGGTTGGGCTGCAACCCACGAAGCAAGCTCCGACAGCGGCGACGTGGCCTCTTCCGTAATCAGAACCGCGCCCGCGCCCTGTTCGAGCAATAGAACGAGTTGGGACTGGTCCGAGCAAATCTGTGCGTCGATGTCGTGCCGTTCCAACAGCTCGGCGGCGATAACGGCGTCCCGTCCGCGGGGGGCGAGGATCAGAACACGCTTGTGCATGCTAGTCCCGCGGGTTTTCCAGATCGATCTGACTAGCCATGAGGGTCTCCCGCTCGCCCGAGAAAGTAGGCACGCCCGTCAGAACGCCTTGAAACCTGTCGAGCGGCTCACCCAAGCGCAGCCCATTGCTACCGATCTGGAACTCCCGGATCGTCCGTTCGTGCCGCGCCGTCCGTGTTTTGATCACCGAGATGGCTTGGCGGACCTCACCCAACGCCTCAAAATAGCGCAACTGTATGACCGTATCTGAAAGGTAGCTGAGGTCCACGTCCGACCGAATGTCACCAGCGATGCCGTGGAGTCCAAGGATAAGAAGGCTGACGATGCCCTTCTGTCCGAGATAGCTCAGCATCTCGTGCATCTGGAGAACGAGAAACTGTTCGTTCGGCATTGCTTGGAGGTAAGCGTTGAGACTGTCGATCGCGACCATGGTTGTACCGCAATCAACGGCTTCCTGAATACGGCTAGCGAACTCGCCAGGCGACATCTCAGCCGGATCGATGGCGCGCAATTGGAGCAGGCCACTGTCGATGTGCGCCTGCAGGTCGATCCCGAGGGCGGCGCTCCGCGTGAGCAACGTCGACGTGCGCTCATCGAACAGGAAGTAGGATGCTTTTTCACCTCGCTTCAACGCCGCGTCGATACACTGGATCGCAGCTGTCGTTTTGCCGACCCCTGCGGGGCCGGACAATAGCGTAGCGGTTCCAGGCACAAGACCGCCACCGAGTAGCGCGTCTAGCTCAGGAGCCCCGGTAGAGACCGGTCGGCCACTTTTCTGGGTTGCGTGATCGGCAGCGACCAGCCGCGGGTACACACACAGGCCACCGCGCTTGATCTCGAAGTCGTGATAGCCGCCCCTAAACTGTCGCTGGCGCATCTTCACGATATGCAAGCGACGTCGCTGAGCGCCGAAGCTCGCCAGAGTCTGGTCAAGCGAGATCACGCCATGCGCAATGCTATGCAGCTGGAGGTCACTTCCGCTCGTGCCCTTGTCGTCGAGGAGGAGCACTGTGCAGGCTCGCGTCGAGAAGAAGTGTTTGAGCGCAAGAATCTGACGGCGATAGCGAATAGGGCTCTGCGCCAGCAGTCGCAACTCGGAAAGGCTGTCGAGGACGAGGCGGGTAGGACGGATTAGCTCTACCTTCTCCATGATATCGCGGACCGTTTCCCCGAGTTCGACTTCGCTGGGGTGCAGCAGCGTCTGCTCGCGATCCTCGCTAAAACCGTCCGGGGGGATCATCTCGCAGAGGTTGAGACCATCAAGGGACCAGCCGTGCGCCTCGCCGACGGCGCGTAGCTCGACCTCAGTTTCCGCCAACGTTATATAGAGGACTGTCTCGCCAAGAGCCGCGCCTGCAAGCAGGAAGCGTAACGCCAGCGTCGTTTTGCCGGTGCCCGGTGTGCCCTCGACCAAGTACATGCGTTCCGGCGTGAGGCCGCCGTTAAGGATATCGTCCAAGCCGGTTGTTCCGGTCGAAGCCAGCCCGATCTCTTTATAGTTCGGCGACACTCTCGCTCCTTCCTTGCAACTGCCACCTGCTGAGGCTCAGCCCCCTGGGGCTAAGCTGGTAGCACTGCGCCATATGCGTCACCGGTCTTAAATACTAAACCGGTCTGCTTGAAATTTAAGGCATTTCGGTTGCGAGAAATGCGTCTTCGGTTCTTCAATTTTCGCCTAAGGTCCAAGAGAGCCGGCTCGTGAAACTTGGCTTTGACTCCGCAGGGCTAATAATCCGGTCGGCGACCACAGAAGAAGCAGATTACGTTGCGCGCAATCAGCACGCCACGCCGGCAAAGCGTAGCTCGCCGGCGGGGAAACCGACGGGCCGGGCTTGAGAGGATGCAACAGAAGTAACATAAGCGGAAATGCAATTACTGGCGTTATTGTTCCAGCTTAGCGGACCCGGTCTACCGCTTAAAGCCGCCGCGAGCCGCCTCCGGATCGAGCTGATCGGCAAAGAAATCACTATCGAGGTGGGCCAATGTCCATCTGATAGATAGCTAAATGACCCGCCTGAGGCAACATTTGTCGAGGTGGTATCGAACCGCCCGGAGCGGATTGCGTTAATGACTCATGCCACATACGACCTCGCACATCACGCCCGGAATGATCGCGTTGCTGTTGTGCGGGATATTGCTGATCGCGATCGGCGTGGCGGGTTTGTTTGCCCGGTGATCGACTGATGCTTGCTGCTCGTCCCTCCGCCGGGCGGCTTTCTTGCCCATTGGCTAGGGCTTGTAGTGCCCTAACCAAAAGTACAATTCCCATGTCCAATGCTCTCCGGTCCGCTGACGCGGATGACTGGATTTGACCTTCTCACAGTAGGACACCTACATGCTGCCATCCGGTAGGGCTGGCTCGCGTGTGAGTCCGCTCCGAAATAGGAAAGCAAACGCCACGACATCGCCACTCAGATTGGGGATGACCGTGCCAGCCATATCGCCGATGCCGTTCGGCCGATGGAATTTTTCATAGACTTCGTCAGTAGCGAGTCGCACGAATTGCGCGCACCGTTAAACAGCATCCTGATTTTGGGTCAGCAGCTCGCTGAGAACCCGGATCGAAATCTCAGCGAAATATGTCGAATTCGCCCGTACGATCCACGGTGCGGTACGGATTTTTTTTGAATCTCATCACCGATATTCTAGATCTATCGAAATTGAGTCTGGAGCTGTAACGGTTGATGCGGAGGAGCTTTCGCTTCCCACTGTTCTGAAAAGCATTGCTCGGCCGTTCCGCCACGAAGCGGAAAACCGGCAACTATCGCCCGTCGGTTCATAACATTACCTATTGACGATCTTGTCAGCCCTGACGCTGATTGAGTATTCCATGATCGGTAGCCGTCAAGTCGCGTATAATTTATTGTGTGACGACGGAAGTCCACGCGATTCTGCGAAGAAAGTTGTTATTTGAAGTGATCGCTAGGCGAGATTCCGGTTCTAGTGGGATGAGCCGCAATGTGGAACGCAAAACGTCTGAAGCTATTCGTAGAGACCTCAATTCGGCGGCATTAAGCAGTAGCCATCGCCGTCCGGCAGCGCTGAAATTTAATTAAGGGCGGGCGCTGAATGCATCGCCATGATTTTCTCAAGTTCTTTTCGGCTATTCAAAACAGCAAAAACCTCACGAGTGCTAAGAAAGCTCCTTGCCTCTTCGAGCGTCTCTGCCTCTTCGATCTTGGCGCGCGCCACCGCAAGAAAGGGATCGACCTTTCCACGCGGCAACGTGGGGGCGCCAAAGAGCGAATTCAGATGACGATCCAAGAGACAAGGGTGATCGCGAAGGGTGATTAGCGGGTCTTTATGATCTGCCACTTCTTTAGCCGAAGCGATGAGTTCATTTGCTCGAGCCAGGACTGGATCAGGCATTGTTTCTTCCGGTGTTCGCAAAAGGCCAGATTTACGAAAGGTCGAGGATGACGTCAGGATCGCAATCGGGATAGCCAGCAATAGGCCAAGGACAACGGGGGACATCCACAGAAAGAGCTGTAAGGAAATCACGTATGCACTAATCGCCATCAGAATGCCAAGCAATGTTGGCAAAGCATATTTGCGGACTATCTCGTGATGGGAAATATCTCCGTCGTCTCGGCGTTGAACCTGCCAGCCGGCATCACGGCCGAGCAAGATTTCAGCAATGGCCGTCGACTGAAAAACCATCATCACCGGTGCGATCAGCGATGAGAGTATGGTCTCAATTGACAGTCCAAAAAGCGCGCGCAATCCGCCGCCGAACTTTTTTCGAGTCTTCTCCTCGGTAAGCAAAAGGATAAAGGAAAGAAACTTGGGAACGATAAGAAGCCCGATCGTCGCGACAAACACATGAGCAGCACGGGCGGGATCCTGCGCCGGCCATTCCGGAAACAGCGAAAAGCCTTTCGGAAAATATTCTGGTCTGACAAATCGCGCTTGCAGCGATATCAAGATTCCGAACATCAGAAAGATCATCCATAGTGGCGCGGTGAGATAGGATCCGATCCCAGTCAACAGGTGAATTCGGGAAATCCAATGCAGCCCCCGCGCCGGAAGAACCTTTAAGTGCTGTAGATTCCCTTGGCACCAGCGCCGGTCGCGCGCTGCGAAATCGAGAAGCGACGGCGGACATTCTTCAAAGCTGCCGCCTAATGTTGGGGCCATATGGATCGCCCAACCGGCCCGGCGCATTAGCGCGGCTTCGATAAAGTCGTGACTGAGAATGTGGCCGCCGAAGGGCTTTTCTCCGCGCAGTTCGGGCAGCCCGGCGTGTCCCGCAAATGCACTCACACGGATAATCGCGTTATGACCCCAGTAATTGCCCTCCGAGCCGTGCCACCAGGCAATACCGGCCGCAAGGAGCGGTCCATAAAGACGGCCGGCGAATTGCTGCAGGCGGGCGAACAGTGTCTTTGCGTTGACAATAACGGGGAGCGTCTGGATCAGCGCGACGTCCGGATTCTGCTCCATAGCGCAAGCCAATCGAACGATTGTTGGGCCGCTCATGAGGCTGTCGGCATCCAGAATGATCATGTGATCATAGCGTCCGCCAAATCTCGTTACCCAGTCGGCAATATTGCCCGACTTTCGGGCCGTGTTCCGATACCGATGACGATAGAAGATATTGTCGGCGAGACAATTCCGTCGCAATTCAAGAAAGCGTTCCTCCTCCGCGATCCAGATTGCCGGGTCTGTCGTGTCACTGAGCACGTACCAGTCAAACTGGGCGCCGGCCCCTGTTTCACCGACGGACTCATAAATCGCTCGCAGCCGAGCCAGGACGTGATGGGGATTCTCGTTATAGACCGGCAGAAGCATGGCATTCCGGCTGGTCACCGGAGGCAAAGGTCCTATCGTGTCGAGCTTAAGGTCGTTCTGCTTGCGAAAGAGCAGGATTGCAAACCCCGCCAGCGCGGACATAAACGAGAACGCAATCCAGGCAAACAGCGTGACGTAAAGGATAAGCACGAGACCTTCGAGAACGGTCACTCCTCCCACCTCGACCACGCCGTACATCTCGTAGTAGCCGATAGCCGTGAGTGCCGCGGTACCCAAAAAGATCCACAGACGCCGCAACGTTAACCGGGCTCGCGAGTAACGAGGAACGCGATCTGGGTGCGCTGTCGAATCCAAGCGCGCGAGCGGCATGTCACGCGGATGTTCTCTTGGCAGGAAATTTATTCGAACGTGCCCGCCTTCGCGCCGTTGCGAATCAATCTCCGTTACGGTGTCCATCGGTAGATCCAGACCTCTGATAGAGGCTTGTCGTCTTCCATCAGTACGGCGCGCAACTCGACTGGCGTCTGGTCCTTGACCGAAATCTCGAAACTGAGGCGCCATCCGCCGGTTTCAGGATTGGGCTGAGTTACTACATTTTTGATTTCTGACTTTTCAGCAGAAACAACGCCCTTAACAGCGCCGGGTTGAACTCCTTTCAGCTTGTCTCCAACCAAATCAAGGACAAACAGCTTTATATCGTCTCCCTTTTTGCCGACTGCGGTGCGTGAAAATCGCGCAAGAGATGATTCCTTTGGCAGATCGGGGCCCCAGTGGATCCGGTAGGTAAAATTATGCTCGAGCTTAGCTTGCAGTGGGGCCTTCGGTTGCCAGAAGCTAGCAATGTTGTCGTGGATTTCTTCTTTAGTCGGAATCTCTATGAGTTTAACGACGCCTTCGCCCCAATCGCCGATCGGCTCAACCCAGGCGCTAGGCCGTCGCTCAAACCGTGACTCAAGGTCTTGAAACGCAGCGAAGTCCTTGCTCCGTTGCATCAGCCCAAAACCTCGCGGGTTGAGATCGGAAAATTCGCTGATCTGCAAATCGCGCGGATTGTTTAGCGGACGCCAGATTTGTTCGTCTCGGCCGTTCAGAATTGCCAAGCCTTCCGAGTCATGCACTGCCGGGCGGAAATCATCGACTTCGTTTCGGTCGTTTGGCCCAAAAAAGAACATGCTCGTCATAGGAGCAAGGCCAGGATTTTTAACTTCCACTCGGGGGTAGATCGACATCTCGACATCGAAAACAGTGGTGCTACCGGGCCGGATGGTGAAGCGATACGCCGCAGCCGCGCTTTTGCTGTCGAGCAAAGCGTGCACCACAATAGAGCTGGCATTTAATGGCGGCTTTTCGATCCAGAATGCCTTGAAGAATGGAAACTCTTCGCCTTTCGCATTGCCCGTGTTGATCGAGAGCCCGCGCGCCGAAAGACCATAAATCTCGCCCTTGGCGACCGCGCGGAAGTAGCTCGCCCCGAGAAACACGCATACTTCATCATAATAGTCGGGTCTGTTTATCGGCGCATGGATCCGAAACCCGCCAAAGCCCAAGTCTACAGCTGCGGGGGGCGGTTCGATGCTACCAAATGAGAACGAATCGGCGCGATAGGCGATTTTTGTGGCCTTCTCACCGATGACCTCAAAGATCTCGACCTTGTTAGTGTAAAGGAAGCCCCGATGAAAAAATTGAACCTGGAAGGGAAGTTTTTCACCGCGCCACAGTGCGCGATCGGGAAGGAAACGAATGTTCCGATAGCTGTCGTAATCTAAGTCCCGGAGAGATTTCGGTAGCTCTTGGTCGGGTGCTTGATAAGGCGCAGCTGCTGTTTCTTGCGCGACTTTGCGAACATAGGACGCGCCAAATTGAAGTTCCGAAGCCTCAGCAGAGATCGATGACCCACGGTTCATAACAGTGAGTATAGGAAAGGCGACGGACGCCCTGAGAAAGTCGCGGCGTTTCAAGGCAGTTCCATTCCTGTAAGAGGCCTTCGAATAGAACGGA
The DNA here is from genome assembly GCA_023386635.1 of Pseudomonadota bacterium. Lineage (GTDB taxonomy): Bacteria > Pseudomonadota > Alphaproteobacteria > Rhizobiales > Xanthobacteraceae > Pseudolabrys. The sequence continues at coordinate 72,778 of JAEWJH010000021.1, read as the reverse complement.
ATAATCTGAGCGGAGTTCCATTAATATGCTCGCAAATGCTTATCATCGGTAAGAAGGGCTAAGTCTTGGCCTCCCACTTTGTTCCGTTGGGAAGTTCTGCGCAGTGGCCAGCGCCCGGTAGTGTAGTAATAAGGAATCCATGTTTACCGCTGAACTGTTCTTTCCAGATCAAGCGATCTGGCGGTTAAATGGACAAGGTCAGGGCTGCGCGACATTGGTGAGCAGTGTGAGTCGGGGCTCAGCCGACTTAACCATGTGCAATCGGAGTCGGAGGATGCAGGAGTCAGTTAGCAATTTCTCGACCCAGGACCGGCAATGCGTGCACGTACGTGTCGGTCGTATGGAATATGGGATTGGCGACTGCCGCCGCCGTGCCGACATTACTCAACTCGCCGCTTCCCTCATCTCAAGAGCCTAACATAGCTGTCCTCTTCGGACGAGCTTCACTCGAAAGTATGGTAGACAACCACTTCCCGTGGGGACGAGGATTCAAACCCGATCAACTCGTCGAGCTCTTCTCTCGAGGGGATAGGGGCTCGTTTCGCAACCGCCTTCCGCTTTGCGTGCTCCCGAAGAGTTCGTCGTGCAACGTCCTTGTTCGAGCGTTCTTTGTTCTTTGCAACGCGATCCTTGCGGTCGGACTCGACGTCAGGCTGACGATGGCTCGACTTTGCGATGTCGGGCCTTTCTGCAGATTTTACAGGCGCGCCGTCTGATTTTATTGACGTGACGTCGGGGGATGGCGGGCTGGGCGGCACGCTCACGATACGGCCCAAGAATTGCGTCTTTGACGAGATGTCGGAAGCGGTCTCCAAGCCCGAATGTGCCGCGTTTGCGGCGGGCGCTGCAGATACATTGTTGAGAGGGTGATCGCCGTTGAGAGGGTGATCGCCGGCCTCGACATCGGTCTCACGCTTCACGACCACAGGGTTGATTAACGACTTTGCAAGACGATCTCGATTCGCAGAATCGACAGACTCCTTCCCCGATGACCGGTCCTGTTCCGCCACTGCGGACGACGCGAGTCCGGAGCTTTCTTGCTTCACCGGCGGAGCGTTCAACACGGCCGAAATGCCGAATAAACCGCCAGCAAGAATGACGGTACATGCCAGCATGAATCCGAGAATTGGCATAGCGCGCTCCATAGTTGAGAAGCCAACGCTGGATCAGCCGCAGCGTTCCGATAACGCACGGAACAAGGAACTGCATGATTCTCCCGATGAGGTTGTGCACCAATCCTCGGGTGATGCCGCGCACCGCCGCATTTTCCGCGCGAGGCCACTCGCTTGGCGCATCATGATCTAGCAACCGCTTGACGAACACGGGGCCATGTCAACGACGCCAGAAGCTGAATGTCTCCCCTATGCTGCAAACGTTTCGCACGCGCAAACAACATCCATGCGATCAGGAGACGAACATTCTTCGCCTTAATGTGCGTTCATAAATCTATTCAGATCATGAGGAACGAGTTCGACGCTGTGCAACTTGAATCCACGCCTCTTATGGCGATGTGAGTTCCTTTCAATTTTTCTGGAGGATTCCTATGACGTTTAAACTTCTCCGGGCAGCAGCCCTTGCTTCGACGATCATCGCGGCAGGCGGTATCGGCTTGGCTCAAGCGCAATCGAGTTCGACTATCGGCGCCGGCGGATCTACTGCTGGCAGTGGTTCCTCTAGCACGACCCTCGGAACGGGCGGATCGTCTGCGGGTGGGTCGGGCTCCGGTTCGGCATCGACGCTCGGAGTAGGCGGCGCGACCGCCGGCAACGGTTCAACGTCGACGTCGATCGGCACCGGCGGCTCGGCCGCAGGCAGCGGGTCCGGCTCGGGCTCGGCATCGACGCTTGGAGTGGGAGGCGCGACAGCCGGCAAGGGTTCGACGTCGACTTCGATCGGTACCGGCGGCTCGGCCGCGGGCAGCGGGTCCGGCTCGGGTTCGGCGTCGACGCTTGGGGCCGGCGGCTCGACAGCCGGCAAGTCCGGCGCGTCCTCAACGGTCGGTGCCGGTGGGTCTGCCGCGGGCAGCGGTTTGAATAACGCCGACGACAAGGCGGGCAAGCATGGAGCGCAAGGTCGCATGAACGCCCACGAAAAGCAGGACCGGAAGCATTAATTCTTCGGCGAACCGGGTGCTCGTTTGCGCGGGCACCCGGCCCTGACCGTTCCGAGGAGGTTTATATGAGGCACGTTTTCCTGGCGTTCTCAGCGCTGGTTCTTTTGGTTTCGCCGGCCTCTGCAGGGGATAATAACAACGATTGCAAGATCGTCGAGCGCGACGGGCCGCCGCCCGCTGGCGGACTGTCAACTTCTGTTCAAGCTGGCAACGGGACCGTTTCAGCTCAAACAAGCGGCGCCGGTGGTGTGACTATGCACTCAGGCAACGGAAGCATGTCATCGACCGTTACGACCAGCGGTAGCGGGCAAAGTCAGATGGTCACCACCAATTCAGACGGAAGCTGCACCATATATCGCTACAAGGAGAAAAAGCATGACTAAACTTGCCACAATAATGCTTGCGGGATTTTTGACCGGCGGTCTCGCCGGAACAGCGATCGGCCAGGGCAGCGCAACAGGCGGAACGGGCGGAAGCGCTGCGGTGGGCGGCACGTCGGCTTCGACCCTCGGTCTCGGGGCGGCTTCGGGGAATTCATCCTCATTGGGAGTGGGTGGGAGCGCCGCCGGCGGCACCAACCAAAACGTCAATAGCAATGTGTCAAATGGCGGCAACAGCAGCAATCTCAACGGCCATGCCAAAGCGCAAGCCCATGACGGCGGTACGTTCTCAAAATCCATGACCCACACCAAAGTCCATAAGGGGGAAGTGTCATCGCGCACCAAGACGATGGCTCACGAGCCAGGGAGCAAGCCTGTCAAATCCACCAGTGGGATTTCAACCAAGTAGGGACAGCTTTTTAAAATGATCCGGACCTGGGTGTGGGCACTCGGATGTTTGCCGGCGCGGCGCGCCATCGGCGCGCCGCTTGTCGCTTTGAACAAGTACTTGGTCAATGGGCTGCTGGCGAAGGTCGTTGAGGCCTTCTCGGAATACGTAGGCGCGGCGCATGGCCGACGCAGATCGCCTGACGATCACTGATATTTATCCGACTTGACGTGGCGGGCACTGTGCGGGCTGGCGTCAGCTTCTTGGCAAAGCTTTCCCAATCGGGCCTCAACGGCGCGACGCAGCTCGGGCTGCTGTAATCATCCTTGATCCCAAGGATTGTGCGTAAGCCGCCGGCCGGATATCGCTACGCCACGTAGGGTTTGCCTTCGGGAGCCGTTGCGAAGGGCCGTGACGATGGACGTCGATATCTGGCGTTAGTGGTCTATGTCGTTCTCAGAAGGTCGTCACGTATTGTTCTTTTTCATTGTAGCAGACGCATCGATAAGCAAAAATGGATACGGGTGCGTAACGCGATCAACCGATGCTTTATCATGATCTGCAGAGTTTGCGGATTTTTCTCGCAGCCTGCGAAGCGCGAAGCATGAGCAGAGCAGCGGAGCAATTGAATATTGCTCTGTCCGCGGTTAGTCGACGCTTGAGCATGCTGGAGGACCAGGTGGGCGCGCCGCTGTTTGTGCGGCGGACCCATGGCATCGAGCCGACAGCGGCCGGCAATACCGTGATGAATTACGCACGCGACGTTCTCCGTCTGGGCGACAAGCTAAAAATCAGTCTCGATGAACACCGCGCCGGCATCCGCGGCTATGTCCGTATCAGCGCGTCGAGCTCGGCTCTGGTTCAGCGACTGGCTGGGGACTTGTCGAAGTTCGTCACCTTGAATCCGCAGATCAAGCTTGACCTTGAGGAGCGGCCAAGCGCGGCCACAATCAGCGCCGTGCTGGGTAAACAGGCCGACATAGGAATTATCGTTTATGAATCCAATGTCCATGGTTTGAAGATTCGAAAATATGCCGGCGATCGTCTTTCAGTTGCCGTGCCGCGCGGACATCCGTTCACGCGCCGGCGCCAGCTAAGATTTGCCGACATGCTCGACGAAGATGTCGTGGCGCTTGAAAGCGGGACTGCGACACATCGCTTGCTATCTTCCAGGGCTGCCGAACTTGGGCGTCCGATCAAGGTTCGCGTTCAAGTGCGCAGTTTCGAAGTGATGTGCCTGATGATCAGCCAAGGGCTCGGCGTCGGCATCCTTCCGGAATTGGCCGCGCGGCCCTTGTCCGAAGCGTTGAAGCTCACGTTGGTGCCGCTGGCCGAAGGCTGGGCCAAGCGCGAATACGCCATTTGCATGCGCGATGGAGAGGCAATGGATCCGCCCAGCGAGCGGCTGATCTCCTTTTTGACAGCCGCAGCAACGGAAAAAAAGTCGCGGCCATCCAAGTGATTTTGCGTTATGCGAAATCAGTATCTTCTAAATTGTCATTCCGGGAAGGCGCAACGGCTCGTATCGTATCGATAACGAGAGAGCACCGATGCCCTGCGTCATTCCGCTTGCGAGCGAACATCAGGATTTGCGTGAGGCAATCCGCGATCTGTGCGCCAGTTTCCCGGCGGAGTATTGGCGCAAGGTCGATGAGGAGGCTGCCTATCCGTCTGCTTTTGTCGATGCGCTGACGAAGGCCGGCTGGCTCAGTGCCTTGATCCCGGAGGAATTCGGCGGTTCCGGTTTAGGCGTCATGGAAGCATCGATCATTCTCGAAGAGATCAATCATTGCGGCGGCAATTCCGGTGCCTGCCACGGCCAGATGTACAATATGTCTACGCTTCTGCGCGCCGGATCGGAGGAGCAGAAAAAGACCTATCTGCCGAAGATCGCGAGCGGCGAATTGCGCATTCAGTCGATGGCGGTCACGGAACCGACGACCGGATCCGATACGACAAAGTTGAAGACCACCGCTGTCCGTAAGGGTGACCGCTATATCGTCAACGGCCAGAAGGTCTGGACGTCGCGGCTGCAACATTCGGATTTTCTCGTGTTGCTGGCGCGCACGACGCCGGTCGATCAGGTTCGCAAGAAGTCCGAAGGGCTTTCCGTTCTGCTGGTGAATGTCGCGGATGCCTTGGCTCAGGGCATGACCGTGCGTCCTATCCGCAACATGGTCAATCATGAAACCAACGAAGTGTTCTTCGACAACATAGAAGTACCGGCGGAAAACCTCATCGGCGAGGAAGGCAAGGGCTTCAAATACATTCTCGAAGGACTGAACGCCGAGCGGACGCTGATTGCCGCGGAGTGCATTGGCGACGGTCACTGGTTCGTCGAAAAGGCTGCGGCTTATGGTCGGGAGCGTACCGTATTCGGGCGGCCGATCGGCCAGAACCAGGGCATTCAGTTTCCCGTCGCGCAAAGTTACGCAGCGATCGAAGCGGCGAGCCTGATGCGCTACAAGGCGGCTTGGCTCCACGACAACCATCAGCCGTGTGGCGCCGAAGCCAATATGGCGAAGATGCTCGCCGCCGAGGCGTCGTGGCAGGCGGCCAATGCCTGTTTGCAGACCCACGGCGGGTTCGGGTTTGCAGCCGAGTACGACGTCGAGCGAAAATTCCGCGAGACGCGCCTGTATCAGGTTGCGCCGATCTCCAGCAATCTGATCCTCGCTTATCTCGGCGAGCATGTGCTCGGTATGCCGAGGTCTTACTGACCATGCCGTCGCCCGCCCGCCTGACCGACTGGACGTCGCTGTCAGAGACCGGCAGGCAAGCGGCATTGGTGCAATCACACCGCAGGCTGGCGTCGCTCGGACGAATGCTTCGCGCTGTTGTGCACGATTTTCCGCTGCGGCCTTCGGTCGAAGGCCCGCTCGGCGGGTTACCCTATGTCGTCAAGGACATGATCGGCACGGGTGTCGCGGCTGCCGGCTGGGGATGCGCCGCGCCGATTGATGACGCGCTTGACGTTTCTCCGGTCGTTGCGCGGCTCAATGCGGCCGGCGCGTGTCTGATCGGCACGGCGGAAATGACCGAACTGGCCTATGAGCCGTCCGGCATCAATCCGGCGCGGGGTGGTGCGCTCAATCCCTGGAACAAGGACGCGGTGCCTGGTGGTTCTTCCAGCGGATCGGCGGTGCTCGTTGCCTCCGGCTGCTGCTTCGTCGCTCTGGGTTCGGATACCGGAGGTTCGGTCCGGATACCGGCGCATTGCTGCGGCATCACCGCGTTGAAGCCGACCTTCGGTCGTTTCCCTCTGGACGCGACGATGCCGCTGGCGCCGAGCCTCGACACCATCGGAATCATGGCCCGGAGCGCCGCCGATGTTGCGCTCGTGGATCGCGTGCTGACGGGTGCCGCAGCTGGCGTCGGCGGGAGGATTGCGTTGACCATGATGGATGACGCGTTCGCCGCGAGCGATCCGGAAATCGCCGCCATCTGCCGCGCAGCGCTTGACGTGTTTCGTCGTCAGGGTCTGGACGTCGTCTGCCGATCCGGTTTCCCGGATGAGGCGGACGTGCATGTTCTCACCGTGATGCAGGCCGAAGCCTCTCGCACGCATCGCGCCCGGATCGACGATCCGCGGGTCGATGCGACGCTGCGCAAGCGCCTCGGCAAGGGATTGGCCATCGCGGCGGAGCATCGGCAGGCCGCCGCCGACGCGAGACCTCGCCTGCGGGATGACTTCATCGCTCGCTTTCTCGAAGGCGGGAAGATCGCGGTCTCGCCCGTGATGCCGATATTGACGCCGCGACGATCCGACGTGGACCCGCAGTTCCCGACGTTCTCGGCCAAGACGCTCTATGCATTGAGCCGCTTTACGCGGTTCGTGAACTATTTCGGGCTGCCGGCGGTAGCGTTCCCCGTGGGTTTTGACCGAAGCGGGCTTCCTGTCGCGCTTCAGCTCATCGGCCGTCCTGACGACGACCAGTTGCTGCTCGGTCTGGCGCAGCAATTGCAGGCGGTGACGGATTGGCACGCGCGTGTGCCGACCGCCATCGCATCCATGATCGCGAACGAGGGAGTGGCGGCGTGATTGCGCAAGCCCCGATGCCGGCTCTGGCAAAACTCAGGATTCTCGATCTCTCGCGGGTGCGGGCGGGTCCGGTCTGCTGTCGCATTTTTGCTGATTTCGGCGCCGACGTGATCAAGATCGAGGCGCCGCCCGGCGTCGATCCGAACGAAGGGATGAGCGGCGCACGATCCGGCTCCGATATGCAGAATCTGCACCGGAACAAGCGCTCGATCACGCTCAATCTGAAAACGCCGCGCGGGCTCGCTATTTTCAAGCAGCTCGTCGAGAATGCGGATATCGTGGTCGAGAATTTCCGACCCGACGTCAAGGACCGGCTCGGCATCGGTTACGACGATCTCAAGGCGATCAACAAGCGCATTATCCTGGCGTCGATTTCGGGTTTCGGTCAATCGGGCCCTTATCGGACGCGCGCCGGATTCGATCAGATCGCACAGGGGATGGGCGGACTGATGGCGGTCACAGGCTTGCCGGAGCAGGGGCCGGTTCGCGCCGGCACCGCGATCGCCGATATTTCCGCCGGTCTTTATGCGGCGATCGGCATCCTTGTTGCATTGACCGAGCGCGAGCAATCGGGCGAAGGGCAGTGGGTGCAGTCGTCGCTGTTGCAGGCGCAGATCGCGATGATGGATTTTCAGGCTGCGCGCTATCTTGTCGAAGGCGCCGTGCCACAGCAGGCCGGCAACGACCATCCGTACTCGACCCCGATGGGTGTGGTGGAAACATCGGATGGCTTTATCAATATCGCCGTCGGCGGACAGGGGCAGTGGAAGTCGTTCTGCACGGCGATCGGTCGCCCGGACATGCATACGCATCCTGACTATGCCACGCAGGATCAGCGGTTGCGCCATCGCCCGCAGCTCAAGGCGGAGCTTGCCGTGATTTTCCGGCAGAAGTCATCGCGCGAATGGCTGGAACTGCTGGAGGAGGCGGGTGTCCCCGCCGGGCCGATCTACAAAATGGACGAGGTCTTCGCGGACCCGCAGGTGCGGCATCTTCAGATGGCGGCGCCGGTGCCGAGCGACGACGGCAGCGCCGTCAATCTCGTCGGTCAGCCGTTCATCCTCTCGCGCACGCCAGCGGTCATGACGCACCTCCTGCCGGAGGCAGGTGCAAGCAATTCCGATATCCTGGGCGAACTGGGGATCGACTCCACGGAGCTGGAAGCGCTGAAGCGGGACGGTGTCATCTGAACGACGGTTCTCGCCGGATTTTCAAACCCCGGCAAGAGCACAAGCGAACTTTAAGTCGAGACGTTCACGTCATTGCAACAACCACGGAGGGCGACCATGCAGATACTCAAGACGTTTGCGAAGTTGACGATCGCGGCTGTCGGTTTGGCTATCACGGTTCATTCGGCGGCAGCGGTAGGGCCAGAGCCTGCACCGCTGTCTCCGCGTGTTGAACTGACAGTCGGATACCAGAAGGTCGGTCACCTCGCGCCGATGGTGATGATCACCGACGAGCTGAAGAAGCTCGGTGTCGACATCAAACTCGTCGAGTTCGTGCGCTATGCTGATGCGCGAACGGCGTTGCTCGCGGGATCGCTTGACGTTGCATCAGTCGGCCCGGCCGATCTGGCGATTTCGCTGGCGCAGGGCTCCAAGAATGTCGTCGGCCTTATGGGTGTCGGCTCTTCGCCCAAATACGTGATCGGCCGCAAAGGCGTGAAGTTCGATTCCTGGGACGATCTGAAGGGCAAGAAGATCGCCATCGCGCCGGGCTCGGCGGTCTGGTTCCAGTTCGCCGCGACGCTGGTCGAGAACAAGATTCCCTACAACAGCTTCCAGGCGGTCAACATTCAGGGTGGCGGTGCGAACTTCGATCAGGCGCTGAAGAATGGCGAAGTCGACGGCATCGTCACCTGGGAGCCTTTTGAATCCATCCCGGTGATGGATGGTTATGGCTACTTCGCCAAGAACCTTGAATACTCGTCCTCTAAGGCGGTCGGCGCCGAGCTTGGGATGATCATGGCGTCCAAGCAGGCCGTCGATACTAAGCGCGCCGCGGTCGAGCGGTTTGTCTGGACCTATCTGAAGAAGCAGGAAGAGTTGTCGAAGTCTCCGGAGAAGTTCGCGGAGGCTTATGCCAAGCTCTCCGGCATGGCCCCGGATATTTCTGCGAAGGCGGCGCAGATCATCAAGCTCGGTGAGGTCATTTCGCCCGAGCAGATCCAGCGCCAGGCCAAAGCTTTCGCTGACCTCGGTGTCATCCAGAAGGACGTGTCCGGCGAAATCGCCGCCAACTGGGATGGCTCGTTCGTCACCAAGGCGATGGGCAAGTAACGAACCCGCAGCCAACGAAAAAACGGCCACACCATGACCGCAGCTGACCGACCTCCAACACCCGTCTCCGCGCCGTCAGCGCGGAGCGGGGCGGCGTCGAGTGCCGTCGGCCGGCGGCTGCGTCAAGTGGTGCTGGCCGTTTTGCTGCCGATCCTTATCATCGTGCTTTGGCAGCTTGGCGGGACCAACGGCTCGCTGCTGGGCGGCGTCCTGCCGACGCCGGACCGCGTCTGGCAGGCTTGGAAAGTCTGGGCGTTCGGGGCTGGCGGGTTCGGGTTGAATCCCTACAGCGGGACCTGGTTCGCCAATCTGGCGTTCTCCGCGGAGCGTGTCTCCAAGGGCTTTCTGGCGGCGCTGGTCGTCGGCGTCCCCGTCGGTCTTGCGATCGGCTGGAACAGGCTTGCGGCGAGCACGGTCGATCCGACCGTGCAGTTGCTGCGGCCTATTCCGATCACGGCGTGGCTGCCGTTCTCGATCGCCGTGTTCGGCATCCAGGATATCGGCGCGGTGTTCCTGATCGCGCTCGGTGCTTTCTATCCGATCGTCGTCAACACGGCGCAGGGCGCGCGTGACGTCGAGCGAAATCTGATCCGCGCGGCGCTGATGATGGGCGCAAGCCGTCTCACGGTGCTGCGGCGGGTCGTTCTGCCGGCTTCGCTGCCATCGATCTTCACCGGAATGCGAATCGGTCTCGGCATCGCATGGACGGCGGTCATCGTCGCGGAAATGGTCGCGGTCAAATCCGGCCTCGGCTATGTGCTGTGGGATGCCTATTACGTCGGCCGCATGGACGTCGTGATCGCCGACATGGTCACCATTGGCATCCTCGGTTTGCTGACCGACTACATCATCGTTCTCGTCGAGCGCTGGGTTCTGACCTGGCGGCGTATGCAGTCTTTCCAGTCCTGAGGCATCGATGGGCACCATTTCCTTCGACAAGGTTTCCAAGACATACCCCGGTGCTCAGGAAGTGCGGGCGCTGGAGGACGTCAGCCTGACGGTGGCCGAAGGCGAATTCGTCGCGCTGCTCGGGCCATCCGGTTGCGGCAAGTCCACGCTGCTCAATCTTCTGGCCGGCTTTGAAAAGACGACCGAGGGCACGATGCTGTTCGACGGAGCGGCGATTTCCCATCCGGGTCCGGACCGCGGCGTCGTGTTTCAGGAGGCGGCGCTGTTTCCGTGGCTCAGCGTCTGGGAGAATCTGATCTTCAGCCCCAAAGTGCGGGGCCTGTCGCGCGCGGCGTATGAGCCGAAGGCGCGCGAACTGCTCAAGTTGGTCGGGCTTGAAGCCTTCGCCGACGCGCTGCCGGTGCAACTGTCCGGCGGCATGCGTCAGCGCGTGGGGATCGCACGCGTTCTGGCGATGAATCCTCGCGCCCTGCTGATGGATGAGCCCTTCGGCGCGCTCGATGCGCAGACCCGCCTGCAAATGCAGCAGTTGCTGCTCGATGTATGGCAGTCGCTCGGCACCACGGTGTTGTTCGTGACGCACGATATCGACGAGGCAGTCCTGTTGTCCGACCGCGTCTGCATCATGTCTGCACGACCCGGCCGCATCGTCCAGACTATCCCGATTGAAATGACCCGGCCTCGTTCCATTACCAAACTCACGAGTCCGGAGTTCATGGCCTACAAGGCGCAGATCATGTCGGGCATGCAAGTCGGTGCAATTCACTGAGAGGCCCTAGCAATGTCAAATCCACGCATCCCGTATCAGCTGTCGTCCGAGCGCGCGCCACTGCCGCCCCTTGAGGGAAAGCGGATTCTTGTCCACCTCGTCGTGAATATAGAGAACTGGCAGTTCGACCAGCCGATGCCGCGCACGATCATCACGCCGCCGCACGGGCGCGAGACGGTTCCGGACGTGCCGAACTTTTCATGGGCCGATTACGGAATGCGCGCCGGACTCCCGCGCATTCTCAAGGCCTTCGCCGATCGCGGCCTCCCGGCGTCGACCAGCTTCAATGCCGGCGTGATCGATGCCTATCCGCAGGCCGCCATTGCGATGCGCGACGCGGGCTGGGAGTTCATCGGCCATGGCATGCATCAGAAGGCGATCAACCACGTCGAAGGCGGAGAAGCCGCGCTGATCCGAGCCTGTCTCGACAAGGTGTCGTCCTTCACCGGAAAGCCTGTCCGCGGCTGGCTCTCGCCCGGCCTGCGTGAAACAGTCGATACCGTCGATATCCTGAAAGACAGCGGGATCGATTATGTCTGCGACTGGGTCGTCGATGATCGCCCCTCGTGGATGCGGACCAAGGGCAAGCCGATCATCGCGATGCCCTACAACATCGAAATCAACGACTCGATCATCTATGCGATCGAGCGGCACGCGACCGGCGAAATGGCGCGGCGTCTGGAGTTCACGTTGCGCCGCTTCGAGGCGGAATGCCGCGACAGCGCGATCGTTCTGGCGATCGGCCTGCATCCGCACCTGATTTCGGTGCCGCATCGCATCCATGAGCTTGACGCCATGCTGGATGCGCTGTGCGCCAGCGAGCAGGTGGGTTTCTTCACCGGCAGCCAGCTGGCTGACTGGTTCAGCGCGGCAACGCCGATGCCGGCAAAGGTTTGACATGGATCTCCGTCTGGCGGGCCGCAGCGTTCTCATCACCGGCGCGAGCAAGGGGATCGGCCTTGCCTGTGCGGAATCGTTCGCACGCGAAGGCGCCCGCGTCGTCATCACCGGTCGCGATGCGGAGCGATTACAGACCGCTGAGGCGGGACTGCGTGCGAAAGGCGCACAGGTGGTTTCATTTGTCGGCGATCTCGCGCTCGAGCAGGAGCGTGTGCGGTTGCATCGCGAGCACGGCGACGTCGATATCCTCGTCAATAATGCCGGCGCCATCCCGGGCGGCAATCTGTTCGATCTCCCGCTTGGGCGGTGGCAGGAGGTTTGGCAGCTCAAGGTGTTCGGCTACATCCACCTGACGCAGCTTTTTCTCGCCGAGATGCGCAAGCGGTCTTCAGGCGTCATCGTCAATATCATCGGCATGGCCGGCCAGGAACCGCGATGGGATTACATCTGCGGCTCCGCGGGCAATGCGGCCCTCATCGCCTTCACCCGCGCTGTCGGCGCGAAAAGCGTGGACTGGAACGTGCGCGTCGTTGGGATCAATCCGTCGCCGACGCGGACTGACCGCATTGAAACGCTGATGCGCAAGAAAGCCGCGGATCGCGTCGGCGATCCCGAGCGGTGGCAGGAGGAACTGCCAGCGCTGCCATTCGGCCGTCTCGCGGAGGCGGCTGAGGTTGCCGACCTCGCCGTAATGCTGGCCGCGCCGGTGTCGGGTTATCTCAGCGGGACCGTTGTCGATATGGACGGCGGTCAGAGTTTTCGGGGATGAGCATGGTTGTGAAGGCGGGTTGGAACGGGCGGTTCTTCGAAGATTTCGCGGTCGGCGACGTCTACAAGCACACTCTCGGTCGCACCATCACCGCGACGGACAATGCCTGGTTCACGTTGCTCACCCAGAACACGGCCCCGTTGCATTTCGATGCGAACTACGCCGCGCATACGTCGTTCAAGCGTCCGCTGGTGAACTCCTGTCTGACGATCGCGCTGGTGACCGGCCAGACGGTGTCGGATGTCTCCCAGAACGTGTTCGCCAATATGGGTTGGGACGAAGTCCGAATGCCGCACCCGGTGTTCGAGGGCGACACGCTCTACAGCGAAAGTCAGGTGCTGGATGTGCGGGAATCCCGCTCGCGGCCGGATGTCGGTGTCGTGACCGTTCGCACTCTTGGCCACAATCAGGATGGCGACGTGGTGATCACGTTCAAGCGGACATTGCTTGTCTATCGTCGCGGCCATGGGCCGGCCGGCAAGCATCGACCTGAGCCCAAGACCGCGGTCCGCTGAGAGCGGTTTGCGAAAGATTTAATCCAGGAGGAAGACCCGTGGACGCACTCGGATATCGGAAGAAAATCGGCATCGTGGTTCCATCGACCAACACCATTGTTGGACCGGAGTGTGAACCGCTGCGTCCGCGGGGGGTTACCAATCACATCGCGCGACTGACCATTCAGCAAAAACCAATTCAGGCGAGTGACAGTGGCTATATGGCGCATGTGCAGGCGATGCGTGACGGCATTGCGCCGGCGATCGATCAGGTTGCGACTTTGGCGCCGGACCACGTGATCATGGGGGTAGCGATCGAAGCTTTCAGCGGCGGCGTTGCGGCAGCTGATGCGTTGCAGAGGGATCTGTCAACGCGGGCCGGTGTTGGCGTGTCGATGGGATCCACCGCGGCGGTCGCTGCATTGCAGCGGTTTAAGGCGAAGAAGATCGCCGTTCTTACCCCGCACCAGCCCAAGGGCGACGAGACGGTGCGCGCCTATCTCCAGGAGGCGGGATTCGACGTCGTAAAGCTGACCGGTTTGAAATGTGCCTCGCCGTTCGCCATCGCCGAGGTCCAGCCACCGACATTGCGCAAAGTTGTGCGCGAGCTGGATGGTTCCGATGTCGACGCGATCCTTCAGGTCGGCACCAATCTCGCTTTTGGCGCGGTGGCCGCCGAGGCGGAGCGGTGGCTGGAAAAGCCGGTGCTGGCGATGAACGTGATCACCTACTGGGATGCGCTGCGGCGTTCGGGCATCGACGATCGCGTATACGGCTGCGGCCGCATTCTCGAGGAGTTTTGAGGCGCCATGGCCGACTCCAACGTCATCATCGTCGGCGCCGGACCATCGGGCCTGACGGCTGCCCTGTTTCTCGTTGATGCAGGGATCCCCGTCACCGTTCTGGAGGCGCGCACGGAGATTTATGAAGACCCGCGCGCCGCGACCTTTCACCCGCCGACGATGGAGATGTTTGCGCCGAGCGGCGTCACCGCCAAGCTGCACGAACTCGGCATCAAGTGCCCGCAATGGCAATTTCGCGGGCGTGAGGAGGGCGTGATTGCGGAGTTCGATCTCGGCATTCTCGCCGATATGACGCCGTTCCCGTACCGGTTGCAGTGCGAGCAGCACAAGCTCGTCGCGGTTCTGACCGCGATGCTATCGAAAAAGGAAGGCTTCACGCTGCATTACGGCGCAGCGGTCGACACCGTAACTCAGGATGCGGAAGGCGTTACGGTGACATGCGAGGACGGGCGGAGATTCCGTAGCAGCTACGTGATCGGCGCCGATGGTGGGCGCAGCGTGGTCCGCAAATCTCAGGATATTGGTTTCGAGGGGTTCACCTATGAGGAACGCTTCCTGGTGATCACGACCGGGACCGACCTCGAACAGTACGGCTTCGCTTACAGCGCCTATGTTTCCGATCCGCGCGAATGGTGCGCGACGTTCAAGGTGCCGGGCAAGGGGCCTCCTGGCATCTGGCGCGTCGTGTTCCCGACCGCACCGGACGCGGCCGCGGACGACCTGCTGGATCATCGCAACGCGGAGCAGCGGCTGCGGGCCTTCGTGCCGCAGGACGGCCCGCACGAGATCCTGCATACGAATCTTTACACAGTGCACCAGCGCGTTGCCACGCGCTATCGCGCCGGCCGCGCCTTGCTGGTGGGCGACGCCGCTCATGTCAACAACCCGCTCGGTGGTATGGGCATGAACTTCGGCATCCACGACGCTGTGAGTCTCGCCGGCAAGCTCGCGCGCGTCTTGCAGGGGAAATCGCAGGATCTGCTGGACCTTTACGACCGGCAGCGCCGGTTCGTCGCCAGTGAGTTCCTTCAAGCCATGACGATCCAGAACAAGCGCACGCTGGAGGAAAAGGATCCGCTCAAGCGCCGCGAGCGGCTCGCCGAGATTCGCGCGACATCGCTCGACCCGATGCGCGCGCGCGCCTTCTTGACGCGTACTGCGATGTTCGAAGGGCTGCGTGCCGCCGAACAGGTGACGTGACCGCACGGCGCGCGATCGATGACAGACAATGGCTCCAGGGAGGATGAACTGATGACCACACGCCGTACATTTCTGAAATCCGTCGCAGCAGGCGCTTTCGCTGCATCGCCTCTCGCCGCCTTCGCGGCCGACAAATGGCCACAGCGGCCGGTGAAGATCGCAGTGCCGTTCGCGGCGGGCGGCAATACGGACGGAATTGCCCGGCTGATCGCGCAACATCTGTCGGATAAGCTCGGCGAGGCGTTTGTCGTCGAGAATCGTCTCGGCGGAGGTGGCATCGTTGCCGCCGATGCGACAGCTCGCGCTGCGCCGGACGGCTACAACCTGATGATGGCCGCGCTGCCGCAAATCGCGATTTTGCCGGCAATGCGGAAGGTCAGCTACGATCCCATCAAGGATTTTACACCGATCAGCAATGTCGCCAGCAATCCATTTTGCATGGTGACCAATCCGTCGTTTGAGGCGAAAACGCTGTCCGAGCTAATTGCCTATGTGAAAGCGCGGCCTGGAAAGGTCGTTTACGCATCGGGTGGGACGGGAAGTCTTAGTCACCTGACGATGGTTCTCCTGTGCCAGCGAGCCCAGCTCGACATGGTCCACGTTCCCTACAAGGGCGGCGGGCCGGCGATCACCGACGTGATCGCCAACCAGGCGCCGATTTATTTTGGCAACTTGTCGGAAGCGTTGCCATATGCCGGCAACCAATTGCGTGCAATCGCGGTATCCGGCGTCAAGCGAGCTGCCAAATTGCCGGATGTACCCACGGTGGCGGAGAGTGGTTTCCCCGGATTCCGATCGGAGACGTGGAATGGTTTGATCGCGCCGGCGAGTACGCCGCGAGAGATCGTGGACCTGGTCGCAAACGAGGTCAAAGCCGCACTTCAGAATCCAAAAATTTTGGCAACCCTCGCGAACTACGGTGTCGATCCAATCGGTTCGACCCCACAGGAGTTTTCGGCGACAATCGCCGCCGACATCAAGCAATGGGGCGAAGCTCTCAAGGCAGCGAATATCAAGCTCGAGTAGGCTCTTGGTGTGTCGCTCGTAGGACAATACTGAAGGACCTATGCCGTCGCCAGGGCAATGCGATCGAGTACATGTTCCGGGGTAAATGGCTGTTCGGTGACCGTGGCGCCGAGCGGGCTGAGGGCGTCGTTGACCGCGGTCCAGATTGCAGCGGCTGCGCCGACAGTTCCCGCTTCCCCGACGCCGCGCGCGCCGAGCATGGTCGTTGAGGTCGGAGTCTCAACATGCGCAATAAGGATGTCTGGCATTTCACCTGCCATCGGCACGAGATAATCGGCGAGGCTCCCGTTTTCGAGCTGGCCGTCAGTGCTGTAGATGCATTGTTCATAAAGCGCTGCGCCGATCCCCTGCACGACGCCGCCGCGGATTTGCTCATCAACCAGCATGGGGTTGATCACACGGCCGCAATCGTCGACTACCCAAAAGTCGAGAACGCGGATGGTGCCGAGCTCGGGATCGACCTCCACATGTGCGGCTTGAATGCCGTTGGCGGCGATATAGGGCGTATCGCGCGGCGCAAAGGTCTCGACCACCTCGAGGCTCGGGATGCTATCGAGTGGAATGAGATGGGACCGGAAGCTAACCGCGACGCCGATATCTGCCAGACTCATCTGCGCGAGTCCCGCAGCGTTGCGCACCGTGCCATCCTGAAGCCGTAGTGAGGATGGATCGGCTTGCAGCAATGAGGCAGCGACGGTCAGGATATTGCTCTTGAGCCGGCGGGCTGCACGCAGCGTCGCCTCGCCGCCCAGCGCCACGCCTCGCGATGCCCAGGCTCCGCCGCCGAGGGGCGTTATCTGCGTATCACCGGTGATCATCTCGATCATGTCCGGCGCAACGCCCAGCTCCCGCGCCAGGATTTGCAACAAACCCGTGCGCGTTCCCTGGCCTTGATCCGTGACGCTGGTGGCGCAACGCACGCTGCCATCCGTTTCGACGATGATGCGACAGGCCTCATGCGCCGAGACCCGGACATTCTGAGGACCGTAAAGCTGCGGGCCGACGCCGGTCTGCTCGATGAAGGTGGCGAAGCCGATACCACGGTAACATTGATTGTTACGGAGCGCGGCCTGCTGGCGGCGCAGGCCGTCGTAGTCCATCAATGCCAGCAGCCGGTCGTGGCAGCGTTGCAACGAGAGCTGCGACAACACGATGCCGGCGGCAGAGCGTATCGGCTTGTCTTCGGCGTCGGCGTAGTTGCGGCGGCGGATCTCCGCCGGATCGAGGCCGAGCTTGCGTGCGGCGAGATCGAGCAATTGCTCGGTGACGGTGCAGGCGATCGGCTGGCCTACCGCGCGGAGAATGCCGCTCGGTACCTTGTTCTGAAAGTAGCCGCGCACCCGGCCGCGATAGTGCGGGAGCCGGTAGGGCGCGGCGACCATGTGCACGGCCTGCAAGCCTTCACCAACGCTGCCGCGCGGATGCGAGGCATAGGCGCCGAAGCCGGACAGCATCGCGATATCCATCGCGAGCAGCGCGCCGTCCTTGTCGACGGCGAGCCGGCCTCGCACGCGCGCCTCGCGAGCGTGATTGTCGCTGATGAAGGACTCCAGCCGATCGGCACAGAACTTCACCGGCCGTCCGAGCAGCACGGCGATAGCGGCGACCGCCATCTCGTCGGGATAGGCGCATAGCTTCATGCCGAACGCGCCGCCCACATCGGGCGCGACGACGCGCACGGCCGACAGCGGTAGGCCGAGTTGCGCGGAAAAAACCTCGCGCATCTGGTGCGGCGCCTGATGCGAATGCCGAACGAACAATTCCTGCACACGAGGATCGAAGCTGGCGAGGATGGTGCGCGGCTCCAGCGTCACACCGGTTTGCCGGGAGAATGCGAAGTCGTGTTCGACAACGACCGCAGCTTCGCGGAACGCGGAATCGGGATCGCCGACACTGATGCCGTGATCGAGGCCAAGGTTGTTAGGCATGCCGGATTTTACTGGCGCCGCATCGTCAGCGGCAGCGGCGTCGATATCCGCGACGGCCGGCAGCTCGGTCCAGTCGATCGCGACCTGCTCGCACGCGTCTTCGGCCTCCGCGCGTGTCCTGGCGACGACTGCGACCACGGCTTCGCCCTGCCAGCACGCTTCGTCATGCGCGAGTGGCGTCTGCTCCGGCGAGAGATGCGTCGGCACCATGGCAAGCCGCGTCTCCCACGGTTTGCAGACGGCGGCGAGATCGTCGGCGGTGACGACCGCGATCACGCCGGGTGCAGATTTCGCTTTGGCGCAGTCGATTCGGTCGATGCGGGCATGCGGGTATGGACTGCGCACGAAAGCGACATGGCCGATGCCGGCGGCATCAATATCGTCGGTGTAACGGCCTTTTCCGGCGACGAGACGCGCGGCCTCTCGGCGGGGGACGCTGCGCGGATCGGCATGATTCATGGCGCATCTCCCGCGCGGCGCTGGGCGACAGCCTCGATGGCATCGACGATAGTGTGATAGCCGGTACACCGGCAGTAATTGCCTGAGAGGGCGTCGCGAATCTCGGCGCGGTTCGGCTGCGCACGCGACAGCAATTCGGTGGCGGTCATCAGAATGCCGGATGTGCAATAGCCGCACTGCAGGGCGTTCCGGGCGACGAACTCCTGCTGGAGGTCGGCGATGAGACCCGATGCGGTCAGGCCCTCCACGGTCTCGACCGTCGTGCTATCGGCTTGTACCGCGAGCATCAGGCAACTGCGGACGGAGTGGCCGTCGACCATCACGTTGCAGGCGCCGCAGACGCCGTGCTCGCAGCCAACATGAGTGCCAGTGAGCTTGCGCTGATGGCGCAGGAAATCGGCGAGATGCGTGCGCGCATCGACTTCGACCGATATAGTTTCGCCATTCAGTGTCAGCGTAATGACGTGGTACTCAACCATTTGCGAATCAGACATGCGCGCGACCAAGCATGTCGCGTAATGCTCGCTGAAGCAGCACCGCAGCCTGTCTGCGTTTGGTATCGCCGCGACCCTGATGATTATCGATCGGCTCCATGTCGGCGGTCATCGCGCGCGCAACATCGGTCAACGCCTCGTCGGTGCTGTCGGCCGCGAGATTGATCATCTTGGCGCTCGGGCTAAGGCACGGCGTCGGTTCGGAGCCGAAGAACACGACCGCAAGGTCTTCAAGTCCATGCGGAGCGCGCCGCGCGCGGACCGCGACGCCAACGGTCGCGAAATCGCCGTGGCGACGGCTGAGTTCGGAAAATCCGAACGTTTCGTCATCCTGGGCCACGGGAAACAGAACTTCGGTGATCATCTCGTCGTCGTCGCGGGCGGTTTGATAAAGGCCTTGAAAGAAGGTGCGAGCCGAAACGGCGCGCGTTGCACCTCGCTTGGCGAGCATGATCCGGGCGTCCAACGCAACCGCGACAGCCGGCATCTCGGCTGAGGGGTCGGCGAGCGCGAGACTGCCGCAGGTGGTGCCGCGATTGCGCACTGCCATATGGGCGACATGCGGCATCGCCAGCGCGATGAGCGGCACGCTGGAGGCCAGCAGCGACGATTCCGCAACCTCCGCGTGGCGAACCAGCGCACCGATGCGGATAGCATCGCCGCGATCCTCAATGCCGCGCAGCGTCGCGATCCGGTTGATGTCGACCAGCATCCCGGGTGACGACAGTCGCATGTTGAGCGTCGGCATCAGGCTCTGCCCGCCCGCCAGCACCTGCGCATCGCCCGCGTGGTCGGCGAGCAAAGCGAGCGCGCCGTCGAGATCGTCGGGTCGGCGATAGGTGAAGATCGGTGCCTTCATCGCGGCATCCTTCGGGTTGCCACGTCGTCAGTTTGTCACAAAAGCGGTGACGATGCTCGGAAAGATGAAAATCAGCGCCATCATCAGCATGGTCAGCCATACATAGGGAATGGCGGCGCGGTAGATCATGCTGATGGTGATGCCGGGCGGGGAAACGCCTTTGAGCACGAACAGCAACAGCCCGAATGGCGGTGTCAGCAAGCCGATCTGCATGCACAGCAGATACAGGATGCCAAACCAGACCAGATCCACACCCATGCCGCGCAACAGCGGCATGTAGAATGGCAGCGTGATCATCATGATGCTGGTTTGGTCGATGAAGAAGCCTAGAATCAACAGAATCCCTAGCATGCCGATCAGGATCGCGGTCGGAGGCAAGCCGGAGCTTTCGATCACCGCGACCAAGCCGGCGGTCGCGCCGGAAAAGCTCAGGAGTTGTGCGAAGGTGGTTGCGCCGACGATGATGAACAGCAGTGAACCGGAGATCGAGATCGTCCCTATCAGTGACTTCCACAGATTCTCGCGCGTCAGGCTGCCGTAGCAGCCAGCGAGGATCACGGTCGCGAGCGCGCCGATCGCGCTGGATTCGGTCGGCGTGGCCCAGCCGCTGGTCATGCTGACGACAACGATGGCGAAAACGCCGATGAGCGGCACGACGGTGACGATCAGATTGATCCAGGGATGCCGCTGCGGTGCGCCTTCGTCGTCATAAACCGGCGCGAGTGCCGGGTTGAGCCAGCAGCGAAGCACCACATAGCCGATGAAAAGGACCGACAGGATGAGGCCGGGGACGATGCCGCCGACCAGCAGGCCAGAAATCGAGATACCGGCGAGGCTGCCGAGCAGCACCGCGAGGCCCGATGGCGGAATGAGGATATCGACGCCGCCGATCGCCAGGATCGGCCCCATCGCCGTTTTGGGCTCGTAGTTGCGCTTGAGCATCTGGGGCAGCAGCAGTGAGCCGAGCATCGCCGTGGTGGCGATGGTTGAGCCGGAGATCGCCGAGAAGATCGTGCCGGCGACCAGCGCGACGACCGCGAGACGGCCCGGCACGCGGCGGATCACCGCGTCGACGGCGTCCACGGACTTCATCGCAAGGCCGGTATGGAACAGGACTTCGCCCATCAGCACGAACAGTGGGATCGGGACCAGCGAGAACTGCGCCACCGACAATTGCTCGTTGCGCACCATCTGTTCGAGACCGGCGAAGCCGCCGAAGATCAGATAGGAACCGACGATATTGATGATGAAAAAGACGAAGGCGACCGGCAGCGCGGTCAGCAGCAGGCCGACCTTCGAGGCGAACATGATCGAGAGGATGGAGGCCCAACTCACGGCATCTCCTCCGGCCGGATGCCCGGCACATGCTCGCTCGCGTCATGCGAGACCGGATGGGTGGTGTTCCACAGCCCGACGAAAAGTTCGAGCGCCTGAAGAGTCATGGCGAGCGACGTCAGAGGAATGATCCAGTCCAGCCACCATTGCGGGAAGATCAGATCCTTGAAAATCAACGTGCCCTCACGCGCATTGGTGATCATGATGATCGTGCCGACAAGGCCGGTGATCACGGAAATCAGCATGATGACCGCCAGCACGCCGAGTTCGACCCGGCGTGCTGTTTCAGGTGTGGCGCGCGACATGGCGATATCGACGCGGATGTGCTCGTTGGTGCGCAACAGATAGGGCGCGACGAAGAACGTCGAAATGAACAGCCCGTATTCCGTCAGCTCGATCGACCCGACGATCGAGGGGAACGCGAACATCCGCAGGATCACCTCGGCGCTGATGCCCAGCGTCATCGCGGCGATAACCGCGACGGCCAGTACGCTGAGGATGCGGACCAGCCAGCCGTTGAGCCAAAAGATGATCTGCATGCTGCGGATGTCTCGCGCGCCTGCCGTGCCGGTGAGGGCGGCGTTACTTGGTGAGCAGGCTCTTGAGCTTGTCGATATTGGCCGGGCTCAGTTTCTTCAGGTCTTCCCAGTAGACATCGACTGCCACCTTCTTGAACTCCGGTCCGAAGTTCACGCTCTTGATGCCAGCCTTGGCCTGCATGTCGAGCGTCTCCTTGGTCTTGTCGGCGGTGTACTGCTCGTTGTCCTTCTCGAACCAGGCGACGGAGTCATCGAGCACTTTGCGCTGCGCCGGAGTGAGCGAATCGTACTTGCTCTTGTTCATCAGGATGTTGACGATCACGTTGTAGAAGCCGGGATCGACGCGGACCTTGGTGAGCTTTTCCCAGCCGAAGTCGTTGATGCCCCACAGCGGCCAGCCATAACCTTGCACCGTGCCGCGCTCGAGCGCGGTGTAGACTTCCGGTGCTGCGATGTTCACGCCGGCGATGTTGTAGTGCTTGAACAGAGCGTTGTAGTTCGGCTGCCCGCGGAAGCGTTGTCCGCGCAGGTCGTCGATCTTCGCGACGGGCATGTCCTTCGTCACATAGAGATGGAACGGCACCCCCACGCCATAGGTGGTGAGGTAGATGGCGCTGATCCGTTCGGTGGCGAGCTTGCTGAGATAATCGTAGGCGCCGGATTTGCGCTGTTCGGCGAGGGACATGTCGGAGAGGATTTGCGCGTCGCCCTCGACCATCAGACTTTTATAATAGGCCGGCGGGATTGAGGCGATATCAAGTACGCCGGTCTTAAGTGCCTGTGCCTGGCCATCGGCCGGCACGGCTTCCGGACCGCCGACGAGGCGGATCTGCAGCGTGCCCTTACCGGTTTCGTTGACGTGATCGACGAACCGCTTGAACGGAATGCCGTAAGTGGTGGAGGGCGGAACGAACACCGCTGCTTTCAGCGTCACCTCCTGCGCCGACGCGGCGAGGCCCGAGACCAGCAGCGCGCCGAAAGCGGCGGCGGTTGTAAGCCGAAGGGACTGTAGGGGGATCCGACGGCACGAGGCGAGCATAATCAAATCTCCTTCGGTTTAGAAAAATACAGGATCGACACCATGTTATTAGTTAAAAATACCGTCAAGATACTTTGAATGCCAAAAGCGAATTTAATTTGAGCAACTTGAATGCGGCGCTGCAGCAAACGCTGTGGGTGCTCCCGTGTCAGGAGCAAAACTCGTGGGGATTGCAGAGACGCCGCATCGTCGTCAAAAATGCTTCGGTATCGCTATTTTTCGCGCTATCGGGGCGGAGCGGGCAGAGCGAATGCGTTGGTGCGGAAAAGGAATTGCCGGACCGATGGCAGCACTGTCACGCTCTGTTCGATTTTATTTGTTCAAAACCGAAGAAGATTATATCGTCGAGATACTGTCATCAGCGTTATCTAGCGGTTTGCTATTCCAGTATTCGGCTGGTCGCCAGCCATAACGGAGACTGTCATGGGCAAGATCAGGCACATTGCCATCCAGGTACCCGATCTCGAAAAGGCCGCGGCCTTCTATGAGAACGTGTTCGAGCTTCAACGTGTTGGTGCGGTCGACAGCCCAATCGGCAATGCAGTGTCGCTGTCCGACGGCATCGTCAATCTGACGCTCCTGCACTTTCCCGAAGGCACAAAGGGCGGCAAGGGTGGTCCGGACTGGGCCGGCCTGCATCACATCGGCTTCGTTGTCGAAGACGAGGAGAAAACCGCCGAGAAGATCAAGCAGAACGGCGGTGAGTTCTTCATGCAACTGCCGAGTTATCCCGGCGTCGATGCGGAAAAGAAGTTCAAGGACGTGAACGGCGTCGTGTTCGACGTCTCGCCGCACGACTGGCGCCAGTCGCAAAAAGGATAAAGTCGGACGATGCGTATCACCGCCGTGAGGGAGCGCACGGTGCAGCTTGCGACCGCGACCCGCAATGCCAGCATCGGGTTCGGCGCGATGACGGCGAGTGCGCTCTCTATCGAGACAGACAGTATGCGCCGGGGTCGGCCACTGACCGGCCTCGCTTTCGATTCGATCGGGCGCTACGCCCATGGCGGTCTGCTGCGAGAGCGTTTCATCCCGCGACTCCTGGCGGCTGATCCGGCGCGCTACGACGACGGCCATGACGGCATCGATCCCCTCCGTGTCTGGGATGTCGTCATGGCCGACGAGAAGGCGGGCGGCCACGGCGAGCGTTGCGGCGCCGTCGGCTTGATCGACGCCGCGTTGTGGGATCTGGCGGCGAAACATCGTGACGAGCCGCTGTGGCGCACGCTCGCCCGCGAAGGCAGCGCGCCGCCGGCATTCGGCCGAATCGCGGTTTATGCCAGCGGCGGACATTATCGCGACGCCGACGATGTCCCGGCTTTGTGCGAAGATATCCGGCGGGCGATCGGCAAGGGGCATTGCCGCTTCAAGATCAAGATCGGCGGGGCCGCGCTCAAGGACGACATGGCGCGCATCGATGCCGTCCTCGCCCTGCTGTCACCGGGAATGACGCTCGCCGTCGACGGCAATGGGATGTTCAGCCGTGACCGGACGGTAGATTATCTCGACGCGCTCAAAGACCGGCCCTTGGCCTGGATCGAGGAGCCGGTCCATCCGCTCGATTTCGATCTGCATCGCGAGGTCGCGGCGCTGTCGCCACTGCCGCTGGCGACCGGCGAGAACCTGTTCTCGCGCGACGATGCCCGCAATCTGCTGCGCTACGGCGGGTTGCGCCCCGATCGCGATCTGTTGCAATTCGACATCTCACTGAGTTACGGCATCGTCGAATATCGCCGCATCCTCGACGAGATGCGCGCGTTCGGCTGGGAGCGTGCACGCTGTGCGCCGCATGCGGGGCATCTGTTCGCGGCGCATGGCGTCGCCGGTCTCGGTCTCGGCCTCGCCGAAGTGGCGATGGACGACACCAGCCTGTTCGGCCGTATCACGGCGGCTCTGCCGCTGCAGGACGGCGTGGCGACGTTGCCTGATACGCCCGGTACCGGCTTTGAGACCTGTCCGGCCTATGCGGACATTTTCGGCGAACTCCTGAACTGATGGACGAAAGCACGCGATCCGGCGTGGAAGTGAGGCGACCATGAAGAACGGCAAGCAAGAAGCGGCAGCCCCCACGGCGGAGGAGATTCGCGGCCTGGTACAGCCGAACCGCGTGCATCGTCGCGCTTATGCCGATAAGGCCGTGTTCGACTTGGAAATGGAGCGGATTTTCAGCCGGCTCTGGATCTACGTCGCGCATGAAAGCCAGCTCAAGAAAACAGGCGACTTTGTGCGCACACGCCTTGCCGACCACGAAGTGCTTGTCACCCGTAGCGACGACGGCCGCATCAATGTGCTGCGCAACCGCTGCCCGCACCGCGGCGCGCGCCTGTGCATGTCGGAGCGCGGCACCAGCCGGCTGTTCAGTTGCCCATATCATGCCTGGGTGTTTCGCCCGGACGGCTCGTTGTCGTCGGTGCCGCATCGCAAGAGCTACCCAGCCGAATTCGATCTCAACGATCCGCTCAACCAGATGCAGCGGTTTGAGCAGATCGCCGTTTATCGCGGCTTCGTGTTTGCGACGCTCAACCCCAATCCGGAGCCGCTAACGGAGCATCTCGGTGAGATGACCGACGTGATCGACAATCTCGTCGACCGTGCGCCGGATGGTGAGATCGAGATGGCGGATTCCAGCTTCTCCCTGGAGTATCGCGGCAACTGGAAGCTGCACATGGAGAATGCCAACGACATTTTCCACCCGAGCTTTGTGCACTCTTCGTCGGTCATGCCCGCGCGCCGCGCGCCGGCCAATGCCTCGATCCTCGATCAGGATCAGACCCGCGAAATGCTGATGGCCAACGGGTTCGGCTACGAGGAGTGGGAGGGTATCCAGCTCAACGGTCTCGCCGCCGGCCACACCTATATGACGAATTTCTACAACACGGGCGTGCTGTCGAACCAGCAGGCCGATCCGGTAATCGCGCGCTATCGCGCGGCGTTGACGGCACGGCTCGGCGAGGACAAAGCCAGCCAGGTTCTCGCCATGAACCGGTTCAACAACATCATCTACCCCAATCTGATCATCAACGCGCAGTATCAGCAGATGCGCGTGGTGACGCCGCTCGCCGTCGATCGCTCGCTGGTCCGCATCTTCTGCTTCCGGCTGAAGGGTGCGCCCGATGAGATGTTTCATCGGTCGATCCGCTTCCTCACCACGCTCGGCTCACCGGCGTCGATGATTTTGTCCGACGACGTCGAGATGCTGGAGCGATGCCAGCAGGGGCTCGAGCGCGATGACGGCCCGTGGGTCGATTTCTCGCGCGGCCTCGGCGACGACCGGGCCGAAACGGCCGGCGCCGTCTCCGGCATCGCCAGCGAAATGCCGATGCGCGTGCAGTTCCAGGCGTGGGTCAATTATCTCACGGCCGAGGCGGCGTGATGCTCGACTATCAGACTCAGCGCCGGATCGAATCGTTCCTGCACGACGAGGCCAAGCTGCTCGACGCCGGCGACTTCGAGGGCTGGCTCAAGCTTTACGAGCCGCAGGGCATCTACTGGATGCCGAGCCAGCCGGGTCAGACCGACCAACTCAACGTCGCCTCGATCGTTTATGAGGACCACGGCATCCTGTCGATCCGTGTGCAGCGGCTACTGGAGGAGCGTGCGCTCGTGCTGACGCCGATGCCGCGTACGACCCATCTGGTCAGCAATATCGAGTCGCAGCGCGAGGAGGGGGGCGACTACACCGTCGAGGCCGCATTCGTGTGCATCGAGCATCAGGCCGACAAACAGAGGATTTACTCCGGCCGTCACACCTATCATCTTGCTGCTGTTGATGATTCGTTCCGCATCAGGCTGAAGCGGGTCGATCTGTTGAATTGCGACGGAACGCACGTCCCGATGGCGATCCCGCTCTAACAGTCCGGTTCTTCCGTGGTTCAGGTCAAAAAGAAATTCGTCCAGCAGGCGATCCTCGACAGCGCCCACGACTTGTTTTCGCAGAAAGGCTATCACGACACGACTTTGCAGGAGATCGCCGATCTCGCCGGTGTCGGCGTCAGCAGCCTCTATTCGTACTTCCCGTCGAAACTGCATCTGCTCTATGCGGTCGAAGAGCCCTGGTACAAGGAATCCTTCACCCGGCTGGAGCAGCGCGTCGCCAAGCTCAGAACGCCGCGTGATAAGTTGCGGGCAATCTTGCTCGGGGTCTGGCGCGATATCCCGATGGAAAATATCGGTTTGGCCAACAGCCTGATCGAGGCTCTGGCGTCCGCCGATCCCAAACAGAAGAAGCCAGCGCCGCTTCTCCAGTGGGCGGAAGAGCGGTTGATGATGATGCTATCTGCGGCCCTGCCCGGGAAAACCAGTGGTGAAGCCCATGCGGCTTTGTCGAACCTGTTCCTGATGGCTTACGACGGATTCGTGATTAATCGCAGGTTGAACGATCTGCGGGATATCGAGCGGATCGCGGATACGTTGTGCGATGTTTTGCTGCGTGATGCTTAGGCGGATAAAAACGAGATAGCAGTTGCTGTTCGCAGGTTCGCAGGTCCGCAGGCGCAGTGTCGCTTTCAAGTTCCCGGCTTGGAATCACAAATCCGTTGAGGGGAGATAGGAAAACCGGCATCGTGAAGCCGTTGCACATAGCTCAAACCGATTCCGATCGTCTATCATAGGCCAAAGGGATAGGTCTCCGCTCCGCCGCGAGCGATATCCGTCGGCAGTGGCGTAACAGCATGCGTTTCATCGAACCAAACATAACCGTCGAATTGCTCGGGTAGATGCGCTTCGAAATAATGGCTCGCGAGCTCGGTCTCGGGCCGATAAACGACGCCGATTGCGCGTTCCAGGTGATCCTGCATGAGGATGGCGCGTAGCGCTTCGTGGTGACCTTTGCGCAAATCCACAACGAAGCGTTCTAAGCCGGTATTGTGGCATAGCCGCTCGAAACTCTCGGGGTGAGATGGCTTAACGGTCTTGATCATCATCGGCCCATCCCAGTCATCCGCAGCGGCCACTGTGCCATGGTGAGTGCCGAACCCGATCAGCATCGCGTCACTGCCGAAATGCTCGCGACACATTTGGCCGATGTTTGTTTCTTCACGCGTGCGGCCCATATCGGTCGCGGCTGCGTTCCCGACATGCGAATTATGAGCCCAAACCACCGCCTTTGCGTTGCGCCCCCGCCAATCCATCAGATGGCGCAACGTGTCAAACATGTGCCGGTCACGAAGATTCCAAGATTCCGCCGTCGCGTAATACATCTCTCGATAGTAGCGTTCCGCTGACGCGACCAAGCGCGCATTCTGTGTCGCGTCGAGGAAGCTATCGCGATCTTCGAGTTCGTATTTCAGCTGCTTGTCAAGCAGATCGCGCAAGACGAGAAGAACCGCAGCCTCGCATTTCGCGTAACCCGTGGTCAGCGCCGCCCGTCCGTATGTCGCAGGGTCGCGTTGCCAGGGTGTCAGGCATCCGTAACGTTCGCGAGCGCTCCGCGCCGCCTTCGGATCGACGCGGTCGAGATACGCGATCACGGCGCCGATCGAGGCTGTCATGTTATAGATATCAAGGCCGAAGAAGCCGGTCTGTGTGTCCGGAGGGCTCGCGCCGTTGTGGACGCGAAGCCAATCAACGAAGTTAGCGACTTCGACGTTGCGCCACATCCATTGCGGAAAGCGTCGAAAGGCCTCGCTGCTGCCGACATGGATCGATTTATGGCGCACATAGCGATCGATCTGTGCAGCATCCGGCCAATCGGCCTCGACCGCGACGATATTGAATCCGTGGTGCTCTATTAATCGTCGTGTGATTTGCGCACGGGCCCGGTAGAACTCCGACGTGCCGTGAGTGGCCTCACCAAGCAGTATCACCCGCGCTTCGGCGAAAGTATCGAACATTGCGCCGAAGTGAGCATCGTCGATATCGGGCAGCGGACGCGCCGCACTTCGCAGGACGTGCGCTGCCGAACGGGCGAGTGAGGGTAGCTTGGGCGGCCATGTTTTCGCGAAAGTCGGCGTTGCATCGTGACCGGTTTCGGACCATCCACCGGAACCGATCAACGGTACAAAAGTGACCGACTCGAGTTCTTCCTCGTGAAAACTATGCTCGGCGTCCCGGGTGACTTTGACGAGTTTTTGATGGCTCTCGTATTCGCCAATCGGAATGATCAGTCGGCCGCCGATCTTAAGTTGATTTCGCAGTGTGTCGGGGATTTCCGGCCCGCCCGCAGCAACTAAAATCGCGTCGTAGGGTGCGTGTTCTGCCCAGCCGAGCGTGCCGTCACCGTGACGTATTTCAACATTGTCATAGCCAAGTTTCTGGAGGGCACGACGGGCGCTGTCGGCAAGTTCGCGGTGACGCTCGATGCTGAAGACATGAGCAGCCATTCGGCTGACGACTGCCGCCGCATATCCCGAACCGGTGCCGACATCAAGCACGCGATCGCCGCTTTTGATTTGAGCGGCACGACATGATTCCCGATCAGTCGCCAGGCTACTATTCAAAGCTGTTGAAAGAGGCAGACGCGAAGTACCGCCGGGTCATCGACGAGATCGGATTTGCGAAGCAATAAGTTCTGCATGTGATTCGCCCGCCGGTCTTCTAAGGGCTTGCGAAAATTGTCTGGCCGTCCGTGGGTCCGGCATCGGGAGGTCAACTCTTCGCATGACTAGAGCTGTATTTTACATATACGTAAAAAATCATTGACCCGGCTTTTGCCGCGCCTATACTTGAGGGCGTGGCTGTCGCTGACGGCCGTCAACCGGACCGTTTGCCGATGAAGATGTCGATGCAGGGGCATGTCTATCCGCCGTACCGGCTGACGCCGGATCGCGCGCGGGCCCGTGAATTCATGGCAGCGCTGGGTGTCGATGCCGAGCCGGCGGCGCCACCGCCCACCTATCTCGTTTTCCTGCGCGGCGAGACGCTGGGCGTGAACCTGTTCAAGGATTTGGACATACCGCGCGAAAAGGCCCTGCACGGCGGCCAGCGTTATGAATGGTTTACGCCGATCACGTTCGACGATGCGTTCGACGTTACAGTGACCGTCGACAAGATGGTCGAGAAGACCGGTAAGCGCGGTACGGTCTGGTTCGCCGACGTGAGGTTTGAATACCGTTTCGCCGGAACGGACCGGCTGGCCGTGCGCGAGGTGACGCGCCTCGTCAAGCAATCCTGACCGACGGCGGATATGACCATGAGCAAGCGCGCCTATACCGCTGGTGATGTGCTGTTCGAGACGACGCTGCCGCCCACGGGGCGTGCGCGTGTCGCGCAGTTCTCGCAGGCGACGGAAGATCCCAATCCGATCCATGTGGACGATGCCTTCGCCGCCAAGGCCGGTTTCAAGACCGTGCTGCAGCAGGGGCCGATGACCACGGCGCAGTTCGCGCGTTTGCTGTCCGATGCGGCGGGCACCGTCGCGTTGCGCGTGCTCGATGTCACATTTACCGCGCCGGTCTATCCCGAAGACAGCTTGACCTTGCGCGCCGAGGTAACAGCGACATCGCCGCGGCTCGTCTGCGCGCTCAGCGCCCGCAAGAGCGACGGCACGGAAACCGCGCGTGGCGTTGCCGAGTTGGAGGTCGGTTGATGAGCCGTCCGGTGCAGCGCGTTCTTGTCGCGGGTGGTGCGATCGGCCGCTTTGGCCGCTTCGTCGACCAGCCGTTGACGGCAATCGCCGCGCCGGTGGTCCGTGACGCGCTGGCTGCGGTCGGATTGACCGCGAAGGACATCGAAGCTGCCTTTGTCGGCAATGCCTTCGGCGGCGCGCTTGCCGGGCAGGAATCGATCCTGGCGCAGGTGTTACTCGCGCCCGCTGGCCTCACGCGGGTGCCGATGCGCACCGTGAAGAATGCCTGCTCCAGCGGCTCCGATGCGGTGCATCTCGCCTGGAGCGCCATCGCCTACGGACAATATGACTGCGTGCTGGTGCTCGGTTCCGAGAAGCTGACCCATAGTGACAAAGCGCGCTCATTCGCAGCGCTGGCGTCGGCCACCGATCATCCGCCGCCGGATGCAGGGCGTTCGGTGTTCATGGACGTCAATGCGGAGCGCGCCAACACATACATGGCGAGCTACGGGGCGACGCCGACGCATTTCGCGAAGGTTGCGGTCAAGAATCGTGCTCATGCCGCCCTCAACGAACGTGCCGCCGAGCGTGCGCCGCTGACAGTGGAGGGTGTGCTCGCCGACAAGGTGGTGATCGCGCCGCTTACTCGAGCCATGTGCGGCGGTATGGTCGACGGGGCGGCTTGCGTCATCCTTGTCAGCGAGGAGTTTGCCCGCCGCCATGGAATCTCCGGCAGCGTCATTGCCGCATCGAGCGTTGTTTCCGGCGTGCCGGACGGCGATGCGGAAGGCAATGCGACGCATCGCGCCGCGAAGGCGGCGTATGACGCCGCTGGCATCGCGCCGTCCGATGTATCGGTGGCTGAGGTGCACGATCCGAGTGCTCCGCAGGAACTCTTCGATATCGAGGACCTGATGCTGTGTGCGCGCGGCGGCGCCGTCGCGCTGGTGGACCAGGGCGCGACCAGCCTCGGCGGGCGGATTCCGGTGAATGTCAGCGGCGGGCTTACCAGCCGCGGCCATCCGGTCGGCGCGACAGGCGTCGCGCAAATTCTCGAGATTCACGAACAACTCGCCGGCCGCGCCGGCGCGGCTCAGGTCGCCGGCGCAAAAGTCGGGCTCGCGCAGATGGCGGGCGGATTGCTCGGCCGCGATTCTGCGTTCGCCACGGTTCATCTGTTGACGGTGTGAGGTCTCTCAGCATGTCTTATCCGATCCAGAAGCATTACGACCTCTTTATCGGCAACGAGTGGCGCGCCTCCTCGTCGAGCCGCACCATGGATTGCATCAGCCCGATCACCGGCGAGGTGTTGTGCACGGTCCCGGATGCCAGCGAGCGCGACGTGGTCGAGGCGGTGATCGTCGCCAAGGCGGCATGGCCGGCCTGGTCGCGCGCCGGATCGCGCAAGCGCTCCGCGGCGATGCTGAAGCTCGCCGATCGTCTGGTGAAGGACGCTGACCGCTTCGCCTGGCTCGAGACCAGCGACACCGGCAAGCCATGGCGTGAGAGCTACGCCAATGTGATGACGGCGGCCGACCGGCTGCGTTATTACGCCGGCGTCTGCCGCGCCCTGGAGGCAAGCACGTTCTCGCCCGGCGGCGACATCATGAGCTACGACATCCGCGAGCCGCTCGGCGTGATCGGCATCATCGGCGCGTGGAATTTCCCGATCAATATGTTCCTCGGCAAGATCGCGCCGGCGATCGCCACCGGCAATGCCGTGATCTACAAGCCGGCGGAGCCGACGCCGCTCACCACGCTGGAGATGTGTAAGCTGATCGCCGAGTGCCTGCCGCCCGGTATCGTCAATGTGCTGACCGGTTACGGCGCGACGGCGGGTGTCGCCATCGTCTCGCATCCGGATATCCGCAAGATCTCCGTCACCGGCTCTGTCGAAACCGGAAGAAGGGTGATGGCTGCGGCTGCGCCATCGACCAAGCAGCTTACCCTCGAACTGGGCGGCAAGAACGCGCAGATCGTATTCGACGACGCCGATCTCGATCGTGCGGCACAGGGCATCATGCTCGGTGCCTTCATGAACCAGGGTCAGGTCTGCACCGCCGGCTCGCGTGTGCTGGTACATCATTCGGTTGCCAAGCAATTGCAGCAGAAGGTCGTGGACCTCATTCCGCAGCTCAAGATCGGCGATCCGTTCGACAAGGCGACCACCATGGGCACCATGGTGTACGAAGAGCATCTCAACGAGGTGCTGCGCTATATCGAGATCGGCAAGGGCGAGGGGGCAAAGCTGATCGCCGGCGGCGGACGGCTTGCGGTGAAGGATTATCCGAAAGCGCTGTTCATGCAGCCGACGGTGTTCGCGGACGCCGAACCGGACATGGTGGTCGCCAGCCAGGAGATATTCGGTCCGGTGCTGACGTTCCAGACATGGTCCGACGAATACGCGATGATGCAGACCGCGAACCTGCTCGACTATGGTCTTGCCGCCGGTATTTGGACCGAGAATCTCGGCCGCGCGCACCGGACCGCGCGAGATATCCAGGCCGGCCGCGTCTGGATCAATTGCTACAACCTGTTTCCGTCGGGTGCCGCGTTCGGCGGCACCAAGGCAAGTGGCTACGGGCGCGAGGATGCGTTCGAGACCATGTACGCCTTTACTCAGGTCAAGAATGTCGTCGCGGACCTCTCCGAGAAACCGCGCAGCTTCTATCAGTAATCCAGCCCGGAGGACTCCATGATCCAGCTCAACCCGAACCAGACCGGCCTCGGCAACGTCACCCCGGCCGCGTTCTTCGATCAGGACGAAGAGTTCAAGAAGCTGCAGCTCAACATCATCGCCATCCATGTGGTGAGCGAGGAGTTCGGCGCAGACTCGTTCGAGCGCAGCATTCTGAAAGCGCCGACCGCCGACCTTAAGATGCGCATGGCGAAGACGGTGATGGAGGAATACGGCCACCACCTGCGCTTTCGCAAACTGCTGGAAGACCTCAACCTCGATTGGGTAGAGGTGGTCAAAGACAAGGCGCATCTCTCCACCTTCGACGTGCCGATCGACACTTGGGCCGACCAGATGGTGTTCCTCGCACTGGTGGACCGCGCCGCGGCGCATCAGTTCCGTCACTTCATCAAGTCGCCCTACGAGCCGTTCCGTCAGGCTTGTCAGGACACGCTGAACGAGGAATACGGCCATGTCGGTCTTGGCATGGACGGCGTGAAAAGCCTGCTGCAGACACCGGAAGGCAAAGCGGAAGTAGCGAAAGCGGTGCTGAAATGGTTGCCGGTCGGGCTCGCTTCGTTCGGCGGTGAGAAGTCGCGCAGCAATGAGCGCTACCGCCACTGGGGTTTCAAATCCGACACCAATGAAGGCATGCGGGACGCCTATTACCAGCAGGTGCGCGCCTTCATCACCAAGGACTGGGGCGTGCCGCTGCCGGAGAACTGCAACGACTTCATCGCATCGATCGGCGGCAATCTGTCGGATCGCGCGATTTACGCCGGCTGACGGAAGGCATTATCATGGCAGCGTCTGGTTGCGAGGTGAGGTTACAGCCGTCCGGCAGCGAGCTCACCTGTCGCGGCGATCAGACGCTGCTCGATGCCTGTATTCAGATCGGTTTGCCGGTGCCGTACAATTGTCGCTCCGGTGAGTGCGGCGAGTGCATGGCGAAGCTCGTCAGTGGCGAGGTGCAGGAATTGCCCGGCGCCGATCCGGCGATCTTCACGGACGCTCACCGTGCGCAGGGCAACATTCTCACCTGCATGTGCTTTCCGCGTAGCGACATCGTGCTTGATCTGCCGCTGCTCGAAAGTGAATCCAGTTCGATCCGCCCGACGACGTTCAACACGCTGCTCCAGAGCGTCGAACGACTCACACCGACCATCTACGGCGTCACCGTCGAGACACCTTGGCCGGTAGAGTTTCATGCCGGCCAGTGTTTCGAGTGGGTGGTCCCGGGCGTTGCGCCGAACCGTACCTACTCGGCGGCGAACCGGCCGGGCAGCGATACGATCACGTTTCATGTGCGCGTCTATCCCGGCGGCAAGATCGGCGATTTCGTCCAAGGTCTGTCTCCAGGCGGCATGCTGGAACTGCTCGGTCCGTTCGGTCATTTCGGTTTTTCCGGCAACGACTGGCGACCGGCGATGTGTGTCGCCGGTGGCACCGGGCTTGCGCCGATGATGTCGCTGCTCGACCGCGCGTTTGCCACGCGCGACAAGCGGCCGATTCATCTGCTGTATGGCGCACGTACGCAGGACGAGCTCTATTGTCTCGACGTGCTGCAGGGCTGGACGCAACAGCACGCCAGTTTCTCCTTCACGCCGGTCCTGTCCGACGAGCCTGCGCACTCCGGCTGGTCCGGGTCGCGCGGTCTGGTGACCGATGTGATGGCGGACCATCTCGGCGATGTGTTCGGCCTGGAGGCCTATATCTGCGGGCCGCCGCCGATGATCGATGCGGCGGTCGCGCGATTACAGGAGGCCGGTGTGCTGGAGGCGGATATCCGCACCGACAGGTTCGTGCAGGCGAAGACCTGACGCTGATCCGACTGTCGCTATGCGAGCGTCCGCAGGCCGGCGCGATTGCTCCGCCGTAATTCATGCTTGCGGCTTGCGCGGTCTCAGTTTTTACGTATACGTAAAAATATCTTGACTCCAGACGCTTCTGTTTGGACACTGGAATGACAATAAAATGCGCCGCAAAAGCTGTCGGAGATGAACAGCGGATGACGGCGCCGTTTCGGGAGGCGACCCATGCCGTTGGACTCGTCCGTTGCGCCGATCCGTCTTGCCGAACCGTCGCCGACCATCGAGCGGCGCGCCAACGGCGAGATCGTCATCGGCAATGCGACGCCGCTGGCCGCTTATCCGACGCAACTGAGCGATCATCTGCGCCGCTGGGCGCGGGAAGCGCCGGAGCGCACGTTTCTCGCCGAGCGCGATGCAAGCGGTGACTGGCGGCGTCTGAGTTACGCGGAGGCGGTGACGCTGATCGATCGCGTGTCGCAGGCGCTGCTGGAGCGTGGCCACGGCGCAGAGCGTCCGGTCGCGGCGCTATCCGACAATTCCATCCCTATGGCGCTGCTGAAGTTCGGCGCGATGCAGGTCGGCATTCCGTTCATGCCGATCTCGCCGGCTTATTCGCTGATGTCGGAAAACTTCGCCAAGCTGAAGTACATCGCGGAAGCCTTCAAGCCGAGCCTGATCTATGTGTCGGCGCTGAAGCCCTTTGCGCGGGCGCTCGCGGCGATGCCGCGCGAGGGCGTGACGCTGCTGTCCGACGCGGCCGATGCCGATTTCCCGGATGCGCTGACATTTGCCGATCTGCTGGCGAGCACGCCCGACGATCGCGTCGCGCAGCACTATCGCAGCGTTGGGCCGGACAACATCGCGAAAATCCTGCTGACGTCGGGGTCGACCGGCATGCCGAAAGGCGTCATCAACACCCAGCGGATGATGGGCGCGAATGGCGCGGGCATCGATCAGGCCTGGCCGTTCCTCACCGAGCGGCCGCCGGTGATCGTCGATTGGCTGCCGTGGAATCATACGTTCGGCACGAACTTCAATCTCAACCAGATCCTGCGCAATGGCGGGACCATGTATATCGACGCCGGAAAGCCGGCGCCGGGCAAGCTCGACACGACGCTCGCTAATCTGCGTGCGATCAAGTCGACACTGCTGTTCAACGTGCCACGCGGCTTCGACATGGTAATCCCTGCGCTCGAGGCGGACGATGCATTCGCGCGTCATGTGTTCGGCGATCTCGACGTCATCTTCTATGCCGGCGCGGCGCTGCCGCCACATCTGTGGAAGCGGCTGGATGCTCTTGCCGTGAAGCATCGCGGCGCGCGGCTGCCGATCCTGTCGTCGCTCGGCTCGACCGAGACGGCGCCGGTGGCCAGCTTCTGCCACTGGCATGCGCAGGACATCGGCGGCGTGGGCCTGCCGGTGTCGGGAACCAGCATCAAGCTGGTGCCGGACGGCGGCAAGCTGGAGATGCGGGTCAAAGGCGAGAATGTCACGCCGGGCTATTACGGCCGGCCTGATCTCACCGAAGATGCGTTCGACGAAGAAGGCTATTTCAAGCTCGGCGATGCCGTCACTTTCGTCGATCCGGCGCAGTTGACGCGCGGTTTGCGCTTCGACGGCCGCGTGTCCGAGAACTTCAAGCTATCGAGCGGCACCTGGGTCGCGGTCGGCGACCTTCGAGTGTCGGCGATCAGCGCGGCTGCGCCGATGATCCAGGACGCGGTGGTGACCGGTCATAACCGCAGCGAAGTCGGCTTGCTGGTGTTTCCCAATGTGGCCGGCTGTCAAAGCGTATGCGGCGAGAAGCTCTCGCCGCAGGAGCTGATCGCGCATCCGGCGCTGCATGCAAAATTGAGTGAAGCGCTGAACGTCTTCAACCGCGCCAATCCCGGCAGCAGCCGGCGCATCGCCCGCGTGCTGCTGATGACCGAGCCGCCGTCGATCGACGGCAACGAGATTACCGACAAGGGCTATATCAACCAGCGCGCGGTGCTGGAGCGCCGCGCCGCGCTGGTCGACCGGCTCTACGACACGGCGCTGTCGCCGGATGTGCTGGTGGTTGCGGCCGAGGCCGCACCGCCAGTCGCCGCCTCGGCCTGATCCACTTTTCAAAACTGTCATCGTCAAAAGGGGGGAGTCTGCCATGCTGTCTGGAATTCTGCGCGCGGCCGCCGTCGCGGCCGTCATTGGTGGCGCGACGAGCGCCGTCGCCGCCGACAAGCCGATCAAGATCGGCGTGCTCAACGATGCCTCTGGCGTCTACGCCGATTTCCAGGGCGTCGGATCGGTCGTTGCAGCGCGGATGGCGGCGGAAGACTTCGGCCCGATCAACGGCCGGCCGGTCGAGATCGTCGCTGGCGACCATTTCAACAAGGTCGATGTCGGCACCACCATGGCCCGCAAATGGCTGGATGTGGATGGTGTTGACGCCATCGCCGATGTGCCGAATTCCGGCATCGCGCTGTCGGTGAGCGAGATCGTACGCGCCGCCAACAAGACGTTCCTCATTTCCGGCGGTGTCTCGACCGATCTCACCGGCGCGAAATGCACGCCGAACAATGTGCACTGGACGTTTGACAATTATGCCTTGGCTTACAGTCTCGTGCGTTCGGTGATCAATTCCGGCGGCGACACCTGGTTCTTCCTCACCAGCGATTACGCGTTCGGCCATGATCTCGAGCGCGCGGCGTCGGGTCTGGTGAAGGCCAACGGTGGCACGGTAAGCGGCGCGGTGCGCCATCCGCTCAACACATCGGATTTCTCCTCGTTCCTGCTGCAGGCACAAAGCTCGAAGGCGAAGATCGTTGCGCTCGCCAATGCCGGCGGCGACACCACCAATGCGATCAAGCAGGCGGCCGAGTTTGGGCTGACCAGGAGCGGGCAGAAGCTGGCAGGGCTGGTCTTCATCATCAACAACGCCCACGCACTAGGCCTCCCGGCGGCGCAAGGACTGCTGGCGGTGAGTCCGTTCTACTGGAACCAGTCGCCGGAGGCGCGGGCCTGGTCGCTGCGTTTCCAGAAGCTCCACCCGAAGAAGAACATGCCGAACGAGATGCAGGCGGGCGTCTATGCGGCCGTGCTGCACTATCTCAAGGCCGTGAAGGCGTTGAATGGCGACACGACGGGCGACAAGGTGGTCGCCAAGATGAAGGAAATGAAGACCGATGATCCGCTGTTCGGGCAGGGCACGATCCGCGTCGATGGCCGCAAGATGCACCCCATGCATCTGTTCGAGGTGAAAGCGCCGGCGGAATCCAAGGAGCCGTGGGACTATTACAAGCTGGTCAGCACGCTGCCGGCCGAACAGGCGTTCCGTCCGCTCGACAAAGGTGGCTGCCCGCTGGTCAAGGCTAATTGAATTGGCCGATTGAACCGGCCGATTGAGCCGAACCGCGGCCAACTGGTCACCGCGCGGTCGATCGGTTAGGGTCCCGAGACTTTCGCTCGTGCTCGATCGGCGCGGGCGAATTTTCCATGGACCGGACATGACGACGCGCGACCAGACCACCAAAGTCAAGAAATCGACCTTGCGGCGTGAGGCCATTCTTCAGAATGCGCTGGAGATCTTCGACCGGCAGGGCTTCGCCAATACCTCGCTCGACGACATCGCCAAGGAAACCGGCGTCAAGCGCGAGGCGATCTATTATTATTTCGGCAATCGCGCCGAGATCCTGCTGCACATCATCCGGCCGCAGAGCGAGTCGCTGGTCGAGGGCTTGCGCAAGGTGCTGGCCTCGAAAGTGAGCTTTCACGACAAGCTTTATCAGGCGGTGGAGAACCACCTCGAACGGTTCGACCGCAAGTGTCTGGAAATGACCGTCGCGCTGCGCGACGTCTATCTCGACGATGCGCGCGACGTGCGCCGCGAGATGGACAAGATCTGGCGCAGCTACGAGACGATGTGGACCACGCTGATCGAGGAAGGGCAGGAGAAGGGCGAATTCACCCGCTGCGGCGACCCCAAGATGGTGGCGTTCGGCATTCTCGGCATGTGCAACTGGCTGGCGCGCTGGTATGACCCGAGAAAATCAACTCCGATCAGCGAGTTGATCGACACTTATTTCCAGCTCATTGCCTATGGCCTGGTTGCGCCCGGTGCCCGGCGCAAGACGGTGGCGGTCAAGGTCGCGTCGGCAAAGCGTGCGTCAGAAAAACCGCGCGGCAAGCCGCCGGTGGTGTGAACACGGTATCGCCGCGATACCCCCCGGGGGAGGGTGGGCTTCTCAGTCCGTCAACTGCCGCAGCCGGAAGCGCTGGATTTTGCCGGTGCTGGTCTTCGGCAATTCGTCGACGAACACGAACCAGCGCGGGCATTTGAAATGCGCCAGCGTCGCGCGCACATGGGTGCGCAGCGCCTCGGCCATCGCAGCGGAATCGCCGCCGGCGTCGCGCAGCACCACATAGGCTTTCGGCTTGATCATGCCTTCCTTGTCGGGGAAGCCTATCACCGCGCATTCCAGCACGCTGTCGTGGCGGGCAATCGCCGATTCCACCTCGGCCGGTGAGACCCAGATGCCGCCGACCCGCAGCATGTCGTCGGAGCGGCCGACCAGGAAGTAGTTGCCATCGGCGTCGCACGACATCTTGTCGCCGGTGAGCACGCCGCCTTTGCCCATCACCTCGGCGGTTTTCTCCGGCTTGTTCCAGTATTGCGTGGCGGCGGTCGGCCCATAGACGTGCAGATTGCCGATTTCGCCGACGGGCACGCGCTGGCCGGCGTCGTCCAGCAGTTCGGCGCGGTAGCCATGGACCAGCCGGCCGCAGCTTCCCGGCACGGCAGCGTCAAGCCGGTTGAGCATGAACATATGCGTCATTTCGGTGGTGCCGACGCCATCGAGAATCTGAACGTCGGCGAATTTGCGCCAGCGCTCCATCAGGACCGCCGGCAGCACTTCACCGCCGCTGATGCAGTAGCGCAGTCGCCGGCATGCGGCGCGCACGCGCTCGGCACCGATTTTGTCCTCGGCAATGCGCAGCAGCGCGGCGAACAGGGTCGGCACGCCGATCACGATGGTTGGCTCATGCGCGAGCCATTGCTCCCAGACGATGTCCGGCGAGATCGGCTTCGGATTGGTGATATTCTGCGCGCCCATGCGCAACGGGAAATAGACCTGCGCGCCGAGCCCGAACGCGAAATACATCTTCGGCGGTGACAGGATCACATCGTTCTCGGTCATCCCCATGGTCGCGGAGCCGAACAGCTCGCTCGCCCAGTAGATGTGATTGCCGGTGTGGACCACGCCCTTGGGGCTGCCGGTCGAGCCCGAGCTATAGAGCCAGAACGCCATATCGTCCGGATCTGTCGGATGCGCGGGGCAATCCGAGGAGAGAGCGGCGATCTCGCTGTCAAGAAATGGCAGACCGTCGGCGGCCTGGCCGGTGCTGATGACATGCTTCAGCGCCGGCAAATCGGCACGGATTGCCTTGATGACCGGCGCCAGCGAATGGTCGACGATCACCGCGACGCAGGCGCTGTCACGAACGTAATAGGCGTAGTCGTCGGGTTTGAGATAGCTGTTGATGGGCAGCGCGATCGCGCCCATGCGCATGATGCCGAGGAACAGCGCGGGAAAATCGGCGCCGTCGAGAACGCTGAACAGCACCCGCTCGCCCGGCCGTACGCCGATGGCCTTTAGGTAATTGGCGATCTGGCCGGCGCGGTCGGCGATGGCGCGAAAGCTCCAGTTGCGGTCCGGCGTGATGAGGTAGGTCCGCTCGCCCTGACGCAACGAATGCTCGAACAGATAGTCGGTGACATTGCCCGTGAGCCCGGTCGGGGCTTGCGGCTGGGTCGCGGCTGGCATCGAAGCATCCTCCCGTCGTTGCCGGTTCGGGCCGGCATCGCCTCTTGATTATTTTTACGATACCGTAAAAATCATATTGTTGTAAACCGAAATCCGGTTTGTCTTGACGGGTCGCGGCGGGCGGAAAGCGCAAAACCCGAATTTTAAAGGGATAGAGTGATGATGGCAGCTGGTGCCCCAACGCAGCCGGTTCCGTTCGTGATGGGGGAGGAGGTACGAGGCACCGCTCACTTCGACGCGGCCGGAATCCGCCAGTTCGCGACTCTGGCGGGCGACACAAATCCCTTGCACCACGACGAGACGGCAGCGCGCCGCTCGCGCTTCGGTGGCCTGATTGCCAGCGCGACACAGACCACGTCCGTGATGCTGGGGCGGCTGGCGCAGTTCGTCTGTGCGCGGGCCAATGTGGTCGGGCTTGGCTATGCGGTGAAGCTGCTCCGCGCGGTGCCGGCCGGCGCGACCGGTGAGATTTTATGGCGCGTTGTGTCGATCGAGCCGAAGTTATCGCTCGGCGGCACCATCGTACGGTTCGAAGGCGAGTTGCGCGTCGACGGGCGGCCTGCGGTCACCGCGACGTGCGACAATCTCGTGTTGGGCCCGCCGCTCGGCCAGGCAAGCGCGCAGGCATAGGCGCGGCCGAGCACTACGCCATCGGCGCCGCCGGCGATGGCTTTGGCAATGTCGCTGCCGCGCCGAATCCCGCCATCGAGCATCAAGCAGAAATCCTCCCCGACGGCATCGCGGATTGCGGGGAGCGCGGATCGTGCTCGCGCAGCCTGCTCAACCCTGGAAAAATTCTTTAGCCGACGCTGGCGCGGCGGGTGCTGGATGCTATCGCGAGAACACCGCCATCGCATCGGCAATGGTGACGATCTTCGCCACCGGCCGCAACCCGTCGATCGCCGCGCGGTGCAGTTCATCGGTGAAGGCGGCGCAGCCGTCCTCGATCACTGTGCAATGGAATTCGCGCACATGTGCGTCCCGCACCGATGACGCAACGCCGCCATTGGTGACGATGCCGGTGAAATAGAGATGCTCGATGCCGCATTTGCGCAAAACCCATTCCAGCCGCGAGGCGTGGAAGGCGGAATAAGCGATCTTCTCAACAGCGGTATCGATCGGGGTCAGTTCATCGATTACCTGCTGCCCCCATGAGCCGGGCATGAAGTCGCCTTCCGCCAGGAATGGCCGCAGGGCCTTGAGGTGCGGAGAGATGATCGGCTCGCCGCCGCGCCCGGAAACCAGCGTGAACAGCGTGGCGACGACCAGGACGCCGTTACCACGCGCGGCCGCGACGAGCGGTGCGAGGCGGGCGGGAAGCGCCGCAATGGCGGGTGCGCTCTGCCCGGCGCGACCATAGGCGCCGTTCGGATGCAGAAAATCGTTTTGCAAATCGCCGAGGATCAGCGCGGTGCGGGACTTGTCGATCATTGGCGCTCCACGATCAGATTGCCGAGATCATCCAGCCGCCCGGTAAAGCCCGGCTCGATCACCGTGGTGGCGTCCGGTTGTTCAAGGATCGCCGGCCCTTCGATGATGGTGCCGGCCGGCAGATCGAGGCGCGACCAGATTTTCGTGTCACGCACGCCGCCGTCGAACCAGACGGCGCGCGACGGCCGGCATGCGGCGTCGGGCGAAGCGGCTGCCGGCGGCGCGAAGATCGAGAAGTCGAACGACGGCCGGCGGCCGATGGCGGCGACGCGCATGGCCGCGATCCGGATCGGCAGGCCGGCGAGCAATCGACTGAAC
Source organism: Pseudomonadota bacterium (assembly GCA_023386635.1). Lineage (GTDB taxonomy): Bacteria > Pseudomonadota > Alphaproteobacteria > Rhizobiales > Xanthobacteraceae > Pseudolabrys. Next base: position 30,505 of record JAEWJH010000021.1, on the reverse strand, counting down.
GACGCGCGATAGGATATCTCGAACGCGGCCTGGATCGCCTCGCGGGTCACGTCACCCGAGGCGGGCAGCGCGACCGGTGCGCGTACCGTGTGGGTTTGCCCGAGATAGTGGACGTCAAATTCGTGGACCACATCGATTCGCTCGACCGGAATGCCGGATGTCTCGACAACCTTGGTGGCTTCGATCCCAGCCTCACGCATCCGCGCTGTCAGCGCCGCCGTGTCGAGTGCATCAAGCATCAGGTTCAACGTCTGCACGCTGTCGTGGCGGACGTCCGCGAGCACGCAGCCGATCGCCGAGGTGTTGCCGGGGAAACGCGGCACCAGCGCGCATTTCAGGCCGACCTGCCGGATCAGCGCGCAGACATGCAGCGCGCCGCCGCCGCCGAACGGCATGGCGACGAACTTCGCCGGATCGTGGCCGCGCTCGACGGAGACGAGGCGGATCGCGCCGGCCATACGCGCTTCCGCCACCTGCAGGATCGCGGCGGCGGCCGCCTCGGCATCGAGGCCGAGCGGCGTTCCGACATGCGCCATGATCCCCGCACGCGCCGCATCGACGTCGAGCGATTTCAGTTCTCCGCCGATCGGCCGCGTTGCATCGATGCGGCCGAGCACGACCTGTGCGTCAGTCAAGGTCGGACGGGTGTTGCCCTGGCCGTAGCAGACCGGGCCGGGCACAGAGCCGGCGCTTTCCGGTCCGACCTGCAGCAGACCGCTGCGGTCGACCGACGCGATTGAGCCGCCGCCGGCGCCGATGGTAGTGATCTCGATCATCGGCGTGCGGATCACCATGCCGAAATCGATGGTGGTCTGCGCCGCGACCGACGCCGCGCCGCTGACGATCACCGACACGTCGAACGATGTGCCGCCGAGATCGCAGGTAATGACATTGTCGAAACCGGCGGATCGGGCGATCGCCATGCCGGCGACCACGCCGGCGGCGGGGCCGGACAGCGCGGTGCGGATCGGCAGCCGTCGCGCGGTGTCGGTCGACATGATGCCGCCATTAGATTGCACGATCTGCAACTGGCCGGGGAAATTCTGAGCGACGAGCGTGCCTTCCAGCTTGCCGAGATAGGAGGCGACGACCGGTTGCAGATAGGCATTCAGCGCCGCCGTCGAGGTGCGCTCGAATTCGCGGATCTCCGACAGCACCGCATGCGAGGCGGTGACGAAGTCATTGGGCCAGACGCCGCGCACGGCGTCGAGGGCGCGTTTCTCGTTCTCTGCATTGGCATAGGCATTGATGAACACGACTGCGACGCTTTGCGCGCCCTTTGCCAGCAACTGCTGCGCCGCAGCCTTTACTTCCGCCGGATCGACAGCGGTGCGGATGCTGCCGTCGGCCAGCGTGCGCTCGTTGACCTCGAGCCGCATGTCGCGCTCCGCGACCGGCACAAAATCACCCCACAGGCCCCAGGTCTGGCGTCGGTCACGCCGGCGCATTTCCAGGGCATCGCGGAAGCCCTTGGTGGTGATGATGCCGACCTTCGGCCCGCGCCGTTCCAACAGCGTATTGGTGCCGACGGTCGTGCCGTGCACGATCGAGCCGATGGTGGCGATGCCGCCGAGCGCGTTCAGCCCGTTGAGAAAGCCGCGCGATTCATCGCCGCGCTGCGACGGCACCTTGGCGGTGCGGAAGTTGCGCGTTGCCGCCTCGAACATGAAGAGGTCGGTGAAGGTTCCGCCGACATCGACGCCGACGATGGAGGCGGGTCTGCTCATGGGCTTGTTCATACGCTGCGTTCCGACCGGAGCGCGGCTGTCGCGGTATCGTCCACCGTTCCGTCATTCCTGACCGACACTTTATAGTCGCGCGCCGCCGCCGCCGCCGAGACATAGCCGAGCCGCACGTCGCGGGCGACACACTGTGGATTGCGCGTCGCCGGATCGCCGAATCCACCGCCGCCCGGTGTTTCCAGCCGGACTTTCTGGCCCCGCTTGAGACGGATGTCGGTGGCCTTGGAAATCAGCAGCGGCGTTTTCTCGCCGTCGTCGGTTTCGTAGATGAAGCGGTTCAGTGCCGCCGGTCCGCCGCCATTGACGCCAAACGGCGGATACTTGCCGCGCTCGCCGAGGATGAAGACCTCCGCGCCGCTGTCGGCCAGCGCCTCCACTTCATAGATCGCGCCGAGGCCGCCGCGATGCCGGCCGGGGCCGGCGGAATCCGGCCGCAACGCCCATTGCGTGAACATCACCGGATAGAGCGACTCGAGGATTTCCACCGGCGGGATCGTCGCGGTCGAAATCGGGTTGTTGCCGTGATTGAGACCGTCGCCTTCCGGATTGCCGCCGAGGCCGCCTCCGAAGAAGCAGAACATCACCCAGCGCCGTCCATGGTCACGCCAGCCGGCGAGCGACAGCGCATTGATGGTCGCGAACGGACTGCCGTTGGCGCGCTCTGGTGCCGCTTGCGCGAACGCGCCGAAGATCACGTCGATGACGCGCAGGATGGTTTCGGTATAACCGCCGACCGGCTTCGGCGCCGACACGCCGAGCAGGGTCGTGTCCGGCACGACGAAGTCGATGGGTGCGAGGCAGCCGGCATTGGCCGGGACCTCGGTGAACAGATGCTTCAGCGCCACATAGCAGCAGGCGATGGTGGTAGCGCGGGAAATGTTGAGGGGCCCGTCGCACGGCGGAGCGGAGCGTGAGAAGTCGAGCGTCATCCGGTCGCCGGCGATGGTGAGATCGAGCGCGATCGGTAGCGGCGTATCGGTGACGCCGTCATTGTCGAGGAAATCGTCGTAACGGTAATGGCCGTCCGGCAGCGCGGCGATATTGGCGCGCATCAGCGTCTCGGCCCGCGCGCTCAAAGCCGCGAAGGCGGAGAGCACGGTGTCGTCGCCGTATTCGTCCAGCAGCGCGTTCAGCCGCTGCTCGCCGAGATCCAGCGCGTTGAGCTGGCCATTGAGATCGCCCCAATTGGACTGCGGCACGCGCGTATTGGCGGCGAGGATATCGACCACGTCCTGCTGCAGCACGCCAGCGCGCACCAGCTTCACCGGCGGAATGCGGAAACCTTCCTGGAAGCTCTCGGTCGCCTTGGCGTTGAAATTGCCCGGCACATTGCCGCCCACATCGAGCCAGTGGCCGACCGAAGCGAGCCAGGCAAATACACGGCCCTGACGCATCAGCGGACGGATCAGCCGGAAGTCGTTGAGGTGCGTGCCGCCTTCATAGGGATCGTTGAACAGGAACGTGTCGCCCGCATGGAGCCCGCCGTCGCGCGCGACCTTGTCGATCACGGCCTTCACGGCAAACGCCATGGCGCCGACGAAGATCGGCAGCCCGGACGTGCCCTGCACCAGCGTTGCGCCGGTTTCGGCGTGATAGAGACCGTGGCAGGCATCGTGCGCCTCGGCGATGATCGGGTTGAACGCGGAGCGGAACAGCGTCGCGTCCATCTCGTCGGCGATCTGGACGAGACGGCCGTTGAGCACCGCAAGGGTTACGGGATCAAGAGTGACGGGATCGAGCGTGGTCACGGGCTGCTTCACCGTTTCTGAGTCGGGTCGTAGCTCTGGCCAAGCGCCACCATCTCAGGCGTGCCGAGCAAGGCATTGAGCCCGTCGAAATCGAGCATGCGGTCGCGGAACGGCTCGGTCGTGCCGTTCTTTGCCAGCGAGCCGTAATAGTCGCTCGCCATTTTACCGAGGGCCCGAACGATTCCGCCGGGGAAGATCACCAGCGAGAAGCCGATGGCTTCCAGTTCGGGGGCGGCGAGCGGCGGCGTCTTGCCGCCTTCCACCATATTGGCAAGCAGGGGTGTCTTGTGGCCTAGCGCTTTCGCGATGCGGGCGAGGTCGTCGCGCTGCTTTGGCGCCTCGACGAACAGCACGTCGGCGCCGGACTCGCGATAACGTTCGGCCCGCTCCAGCGCGCGATCGACGCCTTCCACCGCGACGGCGTCGGTGCGGCCGATGATCAGCGTCTCGCGCGACTGCCGCGCATCGACCGCGGCGCGAATCTTGCCGCACATTTCGTCGGCGGAGATAAGCGCCTTGCCGTCGAGATGGCCGCAGCGCTTTGGAAAATCCTGATCCTCGAGCTGGATCGCGTTCGCGCCGGCGCGTTCGAACAGGCGCACCGTGCGCATGACATTGAGCGCGTTGCCATAGCCGGTGTCGGCATCGACAACGATATGGCTTTTGACGCGGTCGCGGATCAAAGTGAGGGTCTCCGCCACCTCGCTCATCCCGACGAGCCCGATATCCGGCCGGCCGAGCCGGGTATAGGCGATGCCGGCGCCGCTGAGATACACGCAGCCAAAGCCGGCGGCTTCCGCGACATGCGCGGTGAAGGCGTCATAGACGCCGGGCGCGACGGTGATGGGCTTGCGCGCGAGCTTTCCGCGGAGCGTCGTGTCGGTCATTTTACATTCCGAGATAGGTTCGCTTGAGATCGGGATTATCGCGCAGCGTGGCGACGTCGCCTTGCAGTACGAACTGCCCGTTGTCGAGCACATAGGCGCGCTGCGCGACGTCGAGACTCTGTACCACGTTCTGTTCGACCAGCAGGATGGCGATGCCCTCGGCGTTGATTGTCTGGATCAGGGCGAACAGCTCTTCCACCAGCAGAGGCGACAGGCCGAGCGACGGCTCGTCGAGGATCAACAGTTGTGGGTCGGCCATCAGCCCGCGGCCGATCGCAAGCATCTGCTGCTCGCCGCCAGAGAGCGTGCCGGCGCGCTGGCTCTGCCGCTCGGCCAGCCGCGGGAAGATCGAGAACACGCGGGCTAGGGTCTCGCGGCTGCGGCTGGCGCCTCGGCGATAGGCGCCGAGGTCGAGGTTTTCCCGCACCGATAGATTTGGGAATACGCGCCGGCCTTCGGGCACGTGGATCAGCCCGCGCGCGACGATTTGGGCAGGATTTTCGCGTTCGATCGCCGCGCCGGCGAATCGGATGCTGCCGCTCCAGGCGCGGTTGACGCCGGAGAGCGTGCGGTTGAGCGTGGATTTGCCGGCGCCGTTCGAGCCGAGCACGGCGATGATCTCGCCGCAATGGATGGTGAGATCGACGCCGCGCAATACTTCAGTGATGCCGTAGCCGGAGCGCAGGTGTTCGACGGCAAGGATTGGTTCAGGCATCGGCTCAGACATCGGCTCAGGCATGGGCCACTCCCGCCTGGAGCATGCGCTGTGCCGCGCCGCGGCCGAGATAGGCTTCCACCACCTGCGGGTTGCCGGCGATCTCGTTCGGCGTGCCGCCGGCGATGATCTTTCCTTCGGACAGCACCAGCACGTGCTGCGCGAGGTTCATCACCGCATGCATGATGTGCTCGATCATGATGACGGTGATGCCCTGATCGACCAAACTGCGGATCACCGGCACCATGTCGCGCACTTCGGACGGATTGAGGCCGGCGAGCACTTCATCGAGCAGCAGCAGGCGCGGCTGGAGCGCCAGCGCGCGGGCGAGTTCGAGCCGCTTGCGGCCGGCGACCGTTAGCCCGGCGGCGGGCTTGTCGAGTTGGGCGGCAAGGCCGACGCGCGCGGCGACCGCTTCGGCGGCGGCCAGCGCGTCGGCGCGGCGCGGCCGCGACAGATGCGCACCGACCGCGATATTCTCGCGCACCGTCAGCCCGGCGAACGGCTGCACGATCTGGAAGGTGCGGACGATGCCGCGCTGCGCGAGGCGATGGGGTGGCACGCCGACGATGTTCTCGCCCTCGAACAGGACACGACCGGACGTCGGCGGCTGGAAGCCGGAGATGATCGAGAACAGCGTGGTTTTCCCGGCGCCGTTCGGGCCGATCAGTGCGGTGATGCGGCCGGCCTGCGCGTCGAAGCTCGCGCCGTCGACGGCCAGCAACCCGCCGAAGCGCTTGCTCACATTTTCGACACGTAACATGACGGCGTCAGACATGGCGTCCTGCCGTCGGTTGCTCCGGCTTTGCTTCCGGCTTGCGCCGAAGGATACGGGAGCGCAGATCGGCGACCACGCCGGCGATGCCGCGCGGCGCCAGCGCGATCACCAGCACCAGCACGCCGCCATAGATCATCAGATCGAGGCCGGGCGCATCGCCGGTGACGAGCTTCGCGGCCTCGCCCAGCACCTTGACGACCAGCGCGCCCAGGAGCGGCCCGAACACGGTGCCGACGCCGCCGATGATCGGCGCCAGCAGCGCCTCGATGGAGATCCACGGGCCGTAGGCGATACCGGCGTCGATGAACAGGAAATACTGCACATAGAAGCCGCCGGCTGCCGCGACGATGGCGGCGGAGACGACCATGGCGCCGAGTTTCACCGCGATGACGTTGACGCCGAGCGCCTTGGCCGCTTCCTCGTTCTCGCGCACGGCGACGAGATAGGCGCCGAACCGGCTGTTCTCGATCGCGCGCACGATCAGCAGCGAGGCGGTCACCAGAGCGAGGATGATCCAGTAGAATGGCACGCGGCTCTGGAACTGGAACGCTTCCGGCCGCAGGTCGAGCTTGACGAGAAGGCCGACGCCGGCGCCGGTGATCGGCGCGACGCTGGCGAGAATGCGCAGCACTTCGGCGAAGGCCAGCGTCACCAGCGCGAAATAAGAGCCGCGCAGGCCGGAGCGGAAACTCAAGCCACCGATGATCGCACCGGCCAGCGCCCCCGCGCCGATGCCGGCGGGGAACGCGATCCAGGCATTGACGCCATAGCGCAATTGCAGGATCGCCGACACATAAGCGCCGGTACCGAAAAACGCGGCGTGGCCGAACGAATATTGGCCGCCATAGCCGCCGAGCACGTTCCAGCCCTGGCCGGCGAGCGCAATGATCAGGGCCGTGACGAGAAAGTTCAACGTGACGTTGGACACGCCGAACAGCGGCACGGTGGCGAGCAGCGCGGCAACAACCAGAATGGTGCCGACGCCTTTCACGTCGCTTCTCCGAACAGGCCATGCGGGCGCAGCAGCAGCACCAGAATGAAGATCGCGAAGATGCCGATCTGGCCGAGCGATTCGCCGAGGAAGAAGCCGCACAGGCTTTCGACCACCCCGATCAGCAGCCCGCCGAGCAACGCGCCGACCAGCGAACCCATACCGCCGAGCACGACGATGGTGAAGGCGACCAGCACGAAGGCGTTACCGGCGCCCGGATTGACGTAATAGGTCGGCAGCAGCAGGCAGGCGGCGACGGCGAGACAGGCGGTACCGAGACCGAACGTCACCGCATAGATATGCGCGACGTCGATACCGGCGAGTTGCGCACCGAGTTTTTCCTTGGCCACGGCGCGGATCGCCCGGCCGGTGCTGGTGTAGCGCATGATCCCCCACAGGATCAGCGTCGTGACCGCAACGGCGCCGAGCGCCACCAGCCGCGGCAGCGCGACGACCGCGGGGCCGATCTCGAACACCTCAAAGGCATAGGGCAGGTTGATGGTCCGCGTGTCGGCGCGAAAGACGTAAAGCAGCGCGTTCTCGATCAGCACCGCGAGGCCGAGCGTGACGAGAAGGATATTGCGGTCCTCGCCTTGCGCCGCCGGGCCGATCACCAGCCGTTGCAAGAGATAGCCGAGGCCGAAGAACAGCGGCGCGAGCAGAAACGCCGCGAGATAAGGGTCTATGCCGAAGGTCTGGTAAGCGATCAGCGCGGCGAACAGCGCGACCGTCAGCAGCGCCCCGTGCGCGAAATTGATGATGTGCAGCACGCCGTAAATCAGCGTCAGGCCGAGCGCGATCAGCGCGTAAATCGCGCCGGTCATCAGCCCGTTCAGGACGGCAGTAAAGAGAATGGCCGGCGACAACAGCATCCGCAAACCCGAGAGGGGCGGGCGGCCGGTGAGCCGCCCGCGTGGAACGGTCAGGCGCGCGGCATCGGGAATACTGCTTTCGCCGAGGCAAATTCGGCCGGCAGGATCACTTCGATATCCTTCTTGAGCACCTGGGTGTTGACCGGCGCGGCGCCCTGGTTCTGGCCGTTGACGAACTTGGTCGGGCCATAGGGCATGACGTGTCCCTTGAAAGTCGAGCTTTCCAGCGCGCTGATGATCTTGGCGCGGTCGGTGCTCGCGGCGCGTTCGATCGCATCGGCCAGCAGCAGCACGCAGGAATAATTCATGTACACCTCGTAGGTGTAGAACTGCCCCTTGGCTTCCACCTGCTTCTTCAGTTCGAGCGCCTTCGGGTTCTTCGGATCGAACCAGTGGTTGCAATCCATGATGTATTCTGCGGCGTCCGGGAATTCCTTGACGAATTTGTACGACGACGCTGCGCCGCCGAGCACCGAGTAGATGCCCTTCGGGCGGATCCGCTGCTGCTGCATGGTGCGCGCCAGCAGCACATATTCGTTGTAGTAGTTCGCCGGAATGACGATGTCAGGGTTCTGCGCCTTGATCTTCAGCGCGACGTTGTTGAAGTCGCGAGTGGGCGTCGGATGCGCGATGGTTTCGAGGATCTGGAAACCGCGCTCGGGCAGTTGCGCGTTGAGCAGCTTGGCGAGGCCGGCGCCGAACGCCGAATCCTCATGCACGATCATCACGGTCTTGGCCGGCTTGCCGGCGGCGTCATTGATCGCGACGAGATTGTCGAGAGCCGTCTTGGCGATCACGCCGAAGCCGGGGCCGAAGCGGAACGTGTTCTTCAACCCACGGGTGACGATGCTGTCGACCACGCCGACATCGACCACATAGGGCAGGTCGTAGCGCGCCGCGGTCTGGCTCGCCGAGAGGCAGATCGAGGAGGCGTAGCCGCCGACAACCGCGCTGACGCCGGCGCTGTTCATTTTCTCGACCTCGGCGTTGCCGCCTTCCGGCGTCGATTGCGCGTCGCCGAGCATGGCTTCGATCTTCGCGCCGTTCAGCGCCTTGATGCCGCCGGCGGCATTGATGGCGTCGACAGCCATCTGTGCGCCGAGCCGGCCCTGCTGGCCGGAGTAGGACAACGCGCCCGAGACCGGATGCAGAATGCCGACCTTTACTGACGCGCCTTGGGCGCGCAGCACGGACGGGGCGGTAATGGCAGCCGCGCCGAGCGCGGTCGATTGCAGGAAGGTGCGGCGATTGAGCTTGTTCAGCGACATGAGCTTTTCTCCCCTCTGTTCAATATCATTTGTCGGTCAGCGTGATGTTTTGCGGCGCGGCTTCTGTGTCCGTGCTGTCTTGGTGCTTGATGGCTTCTTGCCGGACGTCTTGTTCCGCGCGCGCTTGGCAACGGGTGTCCAGCGGCGTGCGCCGCCGGAGCCGGCGCGCTCCATTTCCATTTCGAACGTGTAGCGGTCGGGCCGGTAGAGCGCGTGCAGGTGCTCGACGCCGCGGCCTTCCTTGTCGAACACGATGCGGGTGAGTTCAATTAGCGGCGAACCCGTGCGCACGTCGAGCGCGTGCGCGATCTCCGGTGTCGCCAACGCCGCGCCGAGGCGCTGCGTCGCGCGCTCGATCCGCACGCCGGAGCGTTCCAGCAGCGTGAGAAGCGGGCCGCTCGCCAACTCCGCTTTGGAATAGGTGTTGCCGATATGCTCGGGTACGTGCGTCGTCAGATAGGAGAAGGCGACGCCCTTGAACTGCCGCACGCGCACCGAGCGCTGCAGCTTTTCTTCCGGCGGCAGGCCGAGCGCGGTGCCGATCGGGCCCGCGGATGGCACATAATCGAACGCCAGCAGCTTGATCGTCGTGCGTTTGCCCATCTCCGCGCGCGTGGCGAGAGCGCCGGTGATGTCGGCGGTGAGAGGCCCGGATTCCGGCTTGTAGATGACGCGGGTGCCGCTGGCGCGCCGACGCTCGATCAGCCGTTCGCGCGCCAATTCTTCCAGCGCACGGCGCACCGTGACGCGCGAGACGCGATGGAAGCGGGCGAGATCGTTCTCGGTCGGCAGGCGCGTGCCGTGCGCGAAGCTGTTGCTGAGGATGCGGTCGCGCAGGATCAGATAGATCCGTCTCGCTTTCGCTTCACCCAATGGTTCGGCCACACGCGCCTCCGGCACTCCGGGAAATCCGTATTGACGCTCCCCGTGATTAGTATCATTTATCATACCAAGTTCCGCGTCAACTGCCCGGAACCGCGCAGCGCGGCCAGGCGGTCGGATCAAGTAGTGATTGTCGTTGCCATGAATTCCGGCCTGACATTATTCGACAAGCTGTGGCGCGCGCACGAGATCGTCCGCCGCGACGATGGCGAAACGCTGCTGTTCGTCGATCGTCATTACGTGCACGAAGGCTCGTTCCATGCCTTCGACCAGATCGCGCGCCGTCGCGCCACGGTGGCGCATCCGGAACTGACCTTCGGCGTTGCCGATCATTACGTGCCGACCCGCGCGCCGCGCACGGCGATCGCCAATCCCGAGATTGCGCGGATGGTGCGGCAGCTCACCGACAACACCGCGAAGCACGGTATCCGCCTGTTCGGATTGAGCGATCCGCGCCAGGGCATCGTCCATGTGGTTGGCCCCGAGCAGGGGCTGACGCTTCCGGGCCTGCTCATCGTCTGCGGCGACAGCCACACCTCGACCCATGGCGCGCTCGGCGCTTATGCGTTCGGCATCGGCGCGTCGGAAGTCGCGCATGTGCTCGCGACGCAAACCATCTGGCAGCGCAAGCCCAAGCGCATGCGCGTCACGGTCGACGGCGTGCTCGGCACCGGCATCGCCGCCAAGGATATGGCGCTGGCGATCATCGCGCGGATCGGCGCCGACGGCGCGACCGGCCATGCCATCGAATATGCGGGCTCGGCGGTGCGGGGCTTGAGCATCGAAGGCCGGCTCACGCTGTGTAATCTGTCGATCGAAGCCGGCGCGCGCCTCGGACTCGTCGCGCCGGACGAGACGACCTTTGCCTATCTCAAGGGGCGGCCGTTTGCGCCGGCGGGCGAGGCATTCGAGCGCGCGGTGGAGGACTGGTCCGCGCTGCGCAGCGACGGCGATGCCGAATTCGATGTGGAGGTGACGCTCGACGCCGCAGCGATCGCGCCGATCGTCACCTGGGGCACGAGCCCGGAGGATGCCTTGCCGATCGATGGCCATGTGCCCGATCCGGCGCGCGAGCCGAACGAGGCGCGGGCACACTATCTGCGCGCCGCGCTCGATTATATGGGCATCGCGCCGGGCACGAAACTCACAGACATCGCGGTGGATCGCGTGTTCATCGGCTCCTGCACCAATGCGCGGATCGAGGATCTGCGCGCCGCGGCAGCAGTGCTCGCCGGACGCACCAGCAAGGTGGCGGGGCTTGTCTCCGCCGGCTCTTCGCTGGTGAAGCAGCAGGCCGAGCAGGAAGGGCTCGACATGATCTTCCGCGATGCCGGGCTGGAGTGGGCCGAGTCAGGCTGCTCCATGTGCGTCGGCATCAATGGCGATCTCGTCGCGCCGGGCGAGCGCTGCGCCTCCACCACCAATCGCAATTTCCGCGGCCGGCAGGGGCCGGGCGCGCGCACGCACCTGATGTCTCCGGCGATGGTCGCGGCCGCCGCCGTCACCGGCCATCTCGCCGATGTGCGTCCGCTGCTCGAGGGACGCATGCCATGAACCCGGTCGACGAGGCCATGCGATGAAGTCTCTCGGCTGCGTGTTGATGCTTGCCATGCTGCTGGCGCCGCAGGCGGCCCGAGCGGATGACTATCCGGCGCGTCCGGTGAAACTCCTAGTCGGCGCGCCGCCGGGCGGTACGACCGATACGATCGCCCGGGCCATCGCTGCGCCGATGGCGGCGGCCCTGAAGCAGGGCGTGATTGTCGAGAACCGGCCCGGCGCAGGTGGCAATCTTGCCGCCGAGACCGTCGCGAAATCGGCGCCCGATGGCTACACGTTGCTGGTGAGCTTCAGCAGCCACACCATCAATGCGTCGCTTTATCCCAAGCTGCCGTTCGATCCGGCCGCGGATTTCACCGCCATCACCAAGATCGCCACGGTGCCGAGCCTGCTGGTCGGCAATCCAAAAGTGCCGACGCAAGACCTCAAGGCGCTGATCGATCTGGCCAAGGCCCAGCCGGACAAGCTGACCATCGGGATCGGCGGCATCGGCTCGTCGCTGCATCTCGCCGGCGAGAAGTTCAAGCTGATGACGGGCGTGCGCATGCTCAATGTGCCATATAAGGGGACCGCGCCGGCGCTCGCCGATGTGCTCGGCGGGCAGCTCGATGTGATGTTCATCAGTCTCGTCACCGGCGCCGAGCATGTGCGCGCGGGCACGCTGCGCGCCTATGGCGTAACCAGCGTCCAGCGTCTGCCGGCATTCCCGAATGTCCCGGCGATCGGCGAGACCGTTCCCGGTTTCGAATCCACCGCATGGTTCGGTGTGTTCGGGCCGGCGAAGCTGCCGCCCGCGATCACAGAAAAACTGAACGCCGTCATCGTCGGCGCGCTGGCCGATCCGAATCTGCGCGCGCGCCTGCAAACCGAAGGCGCGACGCCTGTGGGTGACACGCCGGCCGCGTTCGCCGCCTTCGTCCGCGAGGACATCGCGCGCTGGGCGCCGATCGTGAAGGCGTCGGGTGCGACGGTGAATTAATGGGAATCTTGCATGGATAAATTCGTCCGGTTGACGGCCATGGCCTGTCCGATCGACATCGTCAATCTGAACACCGATCAGTTGCTGCCGGCGCGGTTTCTGAAGCGATCCCGTGCCGACGGGATCGGCGATGCGCTGTTGCGCGACCTGCGCTTTGACCCCGATGGCAATGAGGTCGCCGATTTCCCGCTCAACCGCCCGGCCTGGCGCGATGCGAAGATCATCGTCGGCGCACGCAATTTCGGCTGCGGCTCCTCGCGCGAGGCGGCGGTCTACGCGCTGGTCGATTACGGCGTCCGCTGCGTTATCGCGCCGTCGTTCGGCGACATCTTTTCTGGCAATGCGGTGCAGAACGGATTGCTCACGGCGATCGTCACCGACGCGGAAGCGGCGGAAATCTCCGCGCTGCTGACGCATGCGCCGGAGCTGCCGCTGACCGTCGATCTCGAAACCCAGACCATCCTCTGCGGCAATCACACATATGCCTTCACCGTCGATCCCGCGCGCCGCGCCAAGCTGATCAACGGCCTGGACGATATCGGCCTGACCGAAACCTATCGCGACAGGATCGCGTCGTTTCTCACGGAAGATCATGCGCGCCGGCCTTGGGCGGTCCCCAGAGGTGCACCATGAGCAAGGCTTCGCCGCATGTGGTGATCGTCGGTGCCGGCCCGGTGGGGCTGACGGCGGCGCTGCTGCTCGGCCACAGGGGTATCACCGTCACCGTGTTCGAAGCCGGTGCGGACATCTCGCACGAGCTGCGCGCCTCCACGTTCCATCCGCCCACTCTCGACATGATGGCGCCGTTTGGAATCACCGCGCAGATGCTGGCGGCCGGGCTGACATGTCCGACCTGGCAGATTCGCATGCATCCGTCGGGCGACCGCGCGGTGTTCGATCTGTCGGTGCTGCGCGACGACACCGATTATCCGTACCGGCTGCAATGCGAGCAGTCGAAATATTGCGAATTCGTGCTGGCGGCGGCGCGAGCTTTGCCGACTGTCACGGTGACGTTCTCGTCGCCGGTCACTGGCGTCACGCAGACAGCGGAAGCGGCAACCGTGCGCGTCCGGGCCGAGGACGGCGAGCGCGACGTGACGGCGGATTATGTCATTGGCTGTGATGGCGCGCATAGCGTCGTGCGCAAGGCGCTCGGCATCGAGCTTTCCGGCGACATCTATCCCGAAACGACCATCCTGGCGACGACGCATTTCCCGTTCCACGAGCGGCTCGATGGCCTCTCCAATGTCTCCTATTGCTGGAAGCCCGGCGGCACCTTCAGCCTGTTGCGCTTGCCCGATGTCTGGCGCGTCAGTCTCTATCCGCGGCAAGGCCAGACGGTCGAAGAAGCGCTGGAGCCCGAGATGCAGCAGGAGTTGCTGCACGAGATCGTGCCGGACACCGGCCGGATCGAGGTGATGCAGACGCGGCCGTATCGCATCCATCGCCGGCTGGCGTCGTCTTACGGGCAGGGCCGGGTGTATCTCGCCGGCGATGCGGCGCATCTCAACAGCCCGTCCGGCGGCATGGGCATGAACGGCGGCATCCATGATGCGTTCAGCCTGTGCGAGAAGCTCGTCGCCGTGATCGAAGGCGCGGACGCCGCGCTGCTGCAACGCTACGAGCGCCAACGCCGGCCCATCGCCGAAGAAGAGATCATCGCCCAGGCGCATCGCAACCGTACACGGATGCTGGAGCGCGACGACAACAAGCGTCAGGCGATGCTCGACGACCTCAAACGGATTACCGACGACCCGGTGAAGCTCAAGGCCTATCTGCTCAAATCGTCCATGTTCGAAGGCCTGCGCCGTGCGGCCGCTGTGACATGATCTTTCCTCTTGCACCGAAATGGAGCATCTGATGCATCCCGATCGCCGATCCTTTGTCCGTTTCGTCGCTGTCGCCGCATTGGTTGCGATGGCCCCGATGGCGCATGCGGCGGATGATTTCCCGACGCGCCCGATCACTATCATCGTGCCGTTCCCGCCGGGCGGCAGCTCCGACATCGTCATGCGCGTGATCGCGCAGAAGGCGGCGGAGAAGCTCGGCCAGTCGATCATCATCGAGAACCGGCCGGGCGGTGCCGGCAATGTCGCCGCGGTGGCGATCAAGCACGCGTCGCCCGATGGCTATCTGATGATGATGGGCCACGCCGGAACCCATGCGATCAACGCGACGCTTTACTCCAATCTGCCGTTCGATCCGGTCAAGGATTTCACGCCGGTCGCGCCGCTGACCTCCTTCAGCAATATCCTGATGGTGCCGAAGAACAGTCCGGCCAAGACGATGGCCGATCTGGTGACGCTGGCGAAATCGAAACCGGAAGGCTTGAGCTATGCCTCGCAGGGCGTCGGCACCAGCGGCCACCTGCTCGGCGTGCTGTTTGCCAAGGAAGCCGGGATCAAGCTCCTGCATGTGCCGTATCGCGGCATCGCGCCGGCGGTGACCGACGCGGTCGCCGGCCGCGTCGATTTCCTGTTCTCGTCGTATATCTCCGCTGCGGGCCATGTGCAGACCGGCGATCTGCGGATGCTGGCGAGCGCCGGCGAGAAGCGGCATCCGCGCATCCCCGATGTGCCGACCACAGCGGAAGCGGGTTTCCCCAATGTGCATATGACGCAATGGTTCGGGCTGTTCGCGCCGGCAGGCGTGCCGCAGCCGATTCTGAAAAAGCTCAATGACGCCTTCGTCGCTGCGATGCAGACGGAGGATGTGAAGCGCAAGATCGAGCCGCAGGTGTCGGAACTGATCCCCGGCCCGCCGGAAGCACTGGCGGCACTGGTCAAGCGCGACATCGTACGTCTCGGCCGGGTCGTGCGCGACTCCGGTGCAAAAGCCGCTCAGTAGTCTTATGTCGCTCGAATACGCATCGCGCGGCCTGGTCGGCATGCTGACGCCGCAGGCCAATACGACGGTGGAGCCGGAGTTCAATCTGCTCTGGCCGTCCGGCGTGGCGATGATCAACGCGCGGCTCCTCAGCGACAAGCCGACCATCGCGCAACGGCTGGTCGATTACTTCGCGTGCTACGGTACCGCTCTCGACCAGTTCGCCAATGCGCCGATCCGTGTCGCCGGCGCGGCCTGCACCGGTGCGTCCTATCTCGCCGGGCGCGAGCGTGAGGCTTCGCTGCTGGCGGACGTGTCGGCGCGGCGCGGTTATCCGTTCATCACCGCGGCGCTGGCGGTGGTGGATGCGCTCACTGTCATGCGGGCGCGGCGGATCGCGCTGGTCTCGCCTTATCCCGATGATCTGAATGCCGCGAGCATCGCCTATTGGCAGAGCCATGGTTTTGCCGTCGATAAAGTCTCGCGCGCGTTCAATACGGCCACGGCATTCCATCCCATCTACAGCCTCGAAGGCGCGGCAGCGGCGCAAGCCTTGCGCGAACTCGAAAACGCGCCAGTCGATGCCATCGTCATGCTCGGCACCGGCATGCCGACCCTGCGGCCGCTGCGCGATGTGCGCGGCTGGCGCGGCGCGCCGGCCATGTCGTGCAATCTTTGTCTGGCCTGGCGGATGGTGGAGGTGCTGGACGGCACGGCCCCGCGCGCCGACACTTTGCGCCGCTGGATAGCCGGCGAGCCGTGGGCCGCGCGGCTCGATCGTTAAACGGGTCCCGTCAGCACTCGACCACGGTGACGGCGAGGCCGCCGAGGCTGGTTTCCTTGTACTTCGACTGCATGTCTATGCCGGTCTGACGCATCGTCTCGATCACGGCGTCGAGCGCGACGCGGTGCTGCCCGTCCCCATGCAAGGCAAGCCGCGCGGCGTTGATCGCCTTCACCGCGCCCATGGTGTTGCGCTCGATGCACGGCACCTGCACCAGCCCCATCACCGGATCGCAGGTGAGGCCAAGATTGTGCTCCATGCCGATCTCGGCGGCATTCTCGATCTGCTCATTGGTGCCGCCGAGCACGGCCGCGAGGCCCGCCGCCGCCATGGAGCAGGCGACGCCGATCTCGCCCTGGCAACCCATCTGCGCGGCGGAGATCGAGGCGCGCTTCTTGTAGAGCGTGCCGATCGCCGCGGCGGTCAGCAGGAAGCGGCGCGTGCCGTCATCCGACGCGCCGGCGCAGAACGTCTGATAATATTTGAGCACGGCGGGGATCACGCCGGCTGCGCCGTTGGTCGGCGCGGTGACGACGCGGCCTCCGGCTGCGTTCTCCTCGTTCACCGCGAGCGCATAGAGGCTGACCCAGTCGAGCGTGCGCAGCGTATCGGCGGAGCCATCGGTGCTGCGCAGCTTCTCGTGCATCGCCTTGGCGCGGCGGCGGACATTCAGCCCGCCGGGCAGGATGCCGTCGTGCTGGCAGCCGCGGTCGATGCTGGCGAGCATCGCGCCGCGCACCCGGTCGAGAAACTGCACGGTGTCGCCGCGCTCGCGCCAGGCGTCTTCATTGGCGAGCATGATGTCGGCGATCGACAGGCCGGTACGTTGACCGATTTCGAGCAATTCCGCCCCGGACGAGAACGGATACGGCAGGCGGAGATTGGTGTCGGCCTGCGAGACAGGGGGGTCGCCGTCACGGACGATCGAGCCGCCGCCGACCGAATAATAAGTGTCGGTCACGCGGCTGCCGTCGTCCATCCGCGCGGTGAACCGCATCGTATTGGCGTGGCCCGGCAAGAACTGGCCCATCTGAAACAGCAGATGTTCGGCTTCGCGAAAGCCGAGCGGCGCGGCGCCGCCGAGCATCAGCGAGCAGGTACGGCGGATCTCCCTCACCAGCGTCTCGATGCGATCCGGGTCGACCGTCTCCGGCTGCCAGCCCGACAGGCCGAGCAGCACGGCGGTATCAGTCGCGTGGCCGTGTCCGGTCAAGGCGAGCGAGCCGAACAGCTCGACGGTCACGCTGTCGACCCTGCCGGGCTGCTCGCGCAGTCTTTGCGCGAACCGGAACGCGGCGCGCATTGGCCCGACGGTGTGCGAGCTCGACGGGCCGATGCCGATGGTGAACAGCTCGAACACGCTGATCGGCACCGCCAGCGCATCGGGATGCAAGCCCGCGGGCACCACCGCTGAAGTCTCCCGATGCGCGACGAGTGTCGCCGTCACTTCGCCGCCTGTAGCACCGGCGCATCCGTGACAGTGTCGCTGTAGCTGTCGAGCGGCGGGCACGAGCAGATCAGGTTGCGATCGCCATGGACGCCGTCGATGCGGTTCACCGGGCTCCAGTATTTGTCCGCCGAGGTCATGCGACCGGGGAGACACGCCACCTCGCGCGAGTAACAATGCGACCACGATGCCTCGACCAGATCGGCGAGGGTGTGCGGCGCGTTGCGCAGCGGGTTGTCGTCGCGGGCATAAGTGCCGGTCTCGACGCTGCGGATCTCGTCGCGGATCGCGATCATCGCGTCGCAGAACCGGTCGATCTCGGCGAGCGATTCGGATTCCGTCGGTTCGATCATCAGCGTGCCCGCCACCGGGAAGCTCATGGTCGGCGCATGGAAGCCGTAGTCGATCAGCCGCTTGGCGACGTCGTCGACGGTGACGCCGCTCGTTTCCTTGAAGCCGCGGATGTCGATGATGCATTCATGCGCGACGCGGCCGTTCTCGCCGCGGAACAGCAAGGGATAATGCCCCTGCAGCCGCTGCGCGATGTAGTTGGCGTTGAGAATGGCGATCCGGGTGGCGTCGGTCAGGCCCTTGCCGCCCATCATCAGGATATAGGCCCAGGCGATGGTGAGGATCGACGCCGAGCCGAACGGCGCGGCCGACACCGGGCCGGCCGGTGTGCTGCCGTCATGCACGCGCGGATCGCCCGGCAGGAACGGCGCCAGATGCTTCTTCACGCCGATCGGTCCCATGCCGGGGCCGCCGCCGCCATGCGGAATGCAGAAGGTCTTGTGCAGGTTGAAGTGGCTGACGTCGGCGCCGCAGTCTCCGGGCCGCGCCAGCCCGACCAGCGCGTTGAGATTGGCGCCGTCGAGATAGACCTGTCCGCCATGGGCGTGGATGATCTCGCAGATTTTGGTAATAGCGGTCTCGAACACGCCGTGGGTCGACGGATAGGTGATCATCAGCGCGGCGAGGCGGTCGCCGCTTTGCGCCGCTTTGCGTTCCAGATCGGCGACGTCGACATTGCCGTTGCTGTCGCAGGCGACGGTGACGACGTTCATGCCGACCATCTGCGCCGACGCCGGATTGGTGCCGTGCGCCGAGGTCGGGATCAGACAGACGGTGCGCTGCGCGTCGCCGCGGCTGCGGTGATAGGCGCGGATCGCGAGCAGACCGGCATATTCGCCCTGCGCGCCGGAATTCGGCTGCAGCGACACGGCATCATAGCCGGACACGGCGACGAGCTTCGCTTTGAGGTCGTCGAACAGTTCGGCGTAGCCCTGCGCCTGATCGTCCGGGGCGAACGGATGCATCTGCGCGAAGCCGGCCCAGGTCAGCGGCATCATCTCCGCCGTGGCGTTGAGCTTCATGGTACAGGAGCCGAGCGGGATCATGGTGCGGTCGAGCGCGAGGTCGCGGTCCGACAGGCGGCGCAGATAGCGCAGCATCTCGGTCTCCGACCGGTATTTGTGGAACACCGGATGCGCCATGAAATCGGACGTACGCTGGAGCGCCTGCGGCAGCGCCGGCTGCGTGTCCTTGGCGAGCGCCTCGTAGCGCGGCATCGCGGCCTTGCTGCCGGGCGCGGCGCCGAAGGCGTCCCAGATGCGGGCGATGATCTCCGGCGTGGTCGTCTCGTCGCAGCTGATGCCGAGGGCGGCGTCGTCGCGGCGCAGATTAAGGCCGGTGGCGACGGCGCGGGAGAGAATGGCGTCCTGTCCCGCCGGCACGCGGACGGTGAGGGTGTCGAAGAACTGCGTCTGCGTCAGCGACCAGCCGAGCGCGGCGAGGCCCTTGGCCAGCACCGCGGTCTGCGTCGCGACGCGGCGCGCGATGTGCCGCAATCCTTCGGGGCCATGATAGACGCCGTACATCGAGGCGATGATCGCCAGCAGCGCCTGCGCGGTGCAGATGTTCGAGGTCGCCTTGTCGCGGCGGATATGCTGCTCGCGTGTCTGCAGCGCGAGGCGGTAGGCGAGGCGGCCGCGCTTGTCGATGGTCGCACCGACGAGGCGTCCCGGCAGGCTGCGCTGATGTTGCGTCCTGGTGGCGATATAGGCGGCATGCGGTCCGCCATAGCCCATCGGCACGCCGAAGCGCTGCATCGAGCCGATGGCGATGTCGGCGCCGAGTTCGCCGGGCGGCGTCATCAGCGTCAGCGCCAGCGGATCGGCGGCCATCGCCGCGACGGCGCCGTTCTCCTTCAGTGCAGCGATGATCGCGCGGTCGTCGCGCAGCGCGCCGGTCGTGCCGGGATACTGCAGCAGCGCGCCGAACACGGCGGCCGGATCGAGATCGCGTGCCGGATCGCCGACCGTGACCGTCCAGCCGAGCGGTTGGGCGCGCGTGCGCACCACGGCGATGGTCTGCGGATGACATTCATGATCGACGAAGAACGTCGCCGGCTTGCCGGAGGCGATGCGGTGCGCCATCGCCATGGCTTCGGCGGCGGCGGTCGCTTCGTCGAGCAGCGAGGCATTGGCGATCGGCAACCCGGTGAGGTCGATCACCATGGTCTGGAAGTTCAGCAGCGCCTCGAGCCGGCCCTGGCTGATCTCCGGCTGATACGGCGTGTAGGACGTATACCAGGCCGGATTCTCCAGCACGTTGCGCTGAATCACCGGCGGCAGCAGGGTGTCGTAATAGCCTTGGCCGATCAGCGACACCATGGTGCGGTTGCGCGCCGCGACGCTTCGCATCTTGTCGAGCAGTTGCGCTTCTGACAGTGCGGTGCCGAGCGCCAGCGGCGTCTGCTGGCGGATCGCCGCCGGCATCGCCTGATCGATCAGCGCATCGACGGACGGCACGCCGACGACCTTCGTCATCCGGGCGATATCGTCGGCCGACGGGCCGATATGGCGATCCTGAAACGTGACCTCGTGTCGCGAAGTGGTCATGGTGCGGTCCATCGATGCTGCTGTGCGTTCGGTTCTGTTCGACGTTGTGTCAGCCGAGCGTGGCCTTGTAGGCGGCTTCATCCATCAGGCCGTCGAGCTCGGACGGCTGCGTGACGGTCATCTTGAACAGCCAGCCCTTCGATTCCGGATCTGAGTTCACCAATGTCGGATCGGCGACGACGGCCTCGTTCACCTCGGTCACCGTGCCGGTGATCGGCGCGTAGACCTCGGACGCGGCCTTGACCGATTCCACCACGGCGGCGACGGCGCCCGGCTCGACCGATTTATTGAGCGACGACAATTCGACGAACACCAGATCGCCGAGCTGCTCCTGCGCGTGCTGGGTGATGCCGACGGTCGCGGTATTGCCGTCGATGCGAAGCCATTCGTGGTCTTTGGTGAATTTGAGCATCGAAAAATCCTTGTGTTAGCGCTTGTAGCGGTGAGGAACGAAGGTCGGATCGACCACCTGCATCGGCAGTCGCTTGCCGCGCACGTCGGCATGCACGATGGTGCCGGGCGCGGCTGATGCGCGGTCGACATAGCCCATGGCCACCGGCCAGTCGGCCGTCGGGCCGAAGCCGCCGGACGTGACGGTGCCGACAACGACTTGCGAGTCTGCGCTGCTGTAGAGCACGGCGCCGCCGCGCACCGGGTTGCGCGCATCCGCCTTGAGGCCGACGCGCTGGCGCGGCGCGCCGCTGTCGAGCTGCTTTTGAATGATGTCGGCGCCGGGATAACCGCCGGCGCGTGCGCCGCCGGTGCGCCGAACCTTCTGGATCGCCCAGGTCAACGCGGCTTCGACCGGCGTCGTCTGTTCGTCGATATCGGAGCCATAGAGACAGAGCCCGGCTTCCAGCCGCAGGCTGTCGCGCGCGCCGAGGCCGGCGAGCATCACGTCAGCGTTTTCGAGGAGCTTGCGGACGAAACCCTCGACCTTGTCGGCCGGAACGCTGATCTCGAAACCGTCTTCGCCGGTATAGCCCGAACGCGCGGCAACGCAGTCGAATCCGGCGATTTTCAGCGCGCCGATATCCATGAATTTCATCGCGTCGACGTCGCTGCCGAGCGCGGTCAGAACCGCTGCCGCTTTCGGCCCCTGCAGCGCGACCAGCGCAAGATCGTCGCGCAGCGTCACGGTGGCGATATCGGACAGCGCGGCGGTGATGAGCGCGGTGTCGGCGTCCTTGCAGCCGGCATTGACCACCAGCAGCAGATGATCGCCGCGATGGCTGATCATCAGATCGTCGAGGATGCCGCCGTTGGTGTTGGTGAAGAAGGCGTAGCGCTGGCGGCCGGGCGCGATGCCCTGCACATCCACCGGCACCAGCCGTTCCAGCGCGGCGGCAACCGTTTTCACATCGCCGTTGTGCGGCGTGACGATCACCTGGCCCATATGCGACACGTCGAACAGGGCGGCAGCGGCGCGTGTATGCAGGTGCTCCTTGAGCACGCCGGCCTTGTACTGGATCGGCATGTCGTAGCCGGCGAACGGCGCCATGCGCGCGCCGTGCTCCAGATGCAGGGCATGGAGCGGCGTGCGCTTCAGGACAGTCGAATCAACGGGATTGGTCGCGTGCAAAGGGCACCTCCGATCAGCGATATTGCTGAAGTCAGGTGCCCCATCTGTCTCTTTGCCTGAGAGTGTTATCCCTACGGCGGACGCGCTTATGCGTCACTTTCCAGATTTCATTCCGTCGCGGGTCCTTTTGCCTGAGAGTTTCCGGGGCGGTTGCTCCTTCGGCGCCGTCGCGTTCGCGACGATCTCTTCCCTGCGATGGTCAGCTCGGTGTTATGTGCTTTCGTGTTGGCAGAACCGTTACGCGCGCGAAACCTAGCTTGGGTTCGGCCGATCCGCAAGCGCGAACCGGCCGCAGTCCGTCATGTTCATCATTGCGGCGTTTGCGTGCAGCACCTGCGATGCATCGTATCGAAACCGTTAAGCATCGAGGCTGAGCATGAAGAGAGCGCGCTGCTCGGCCTGTGCCAGCGGGGCGGGAGCTTCGGACGGCGACTTGTCGCGCGCCACATGCACGGCGACAAAACCAAGCTCCTTGCCGTCGAACAACCGATCGAGCGCGTTGCGGGTTTCGTCCTCGGTGCGGGCCTCGATCACCGTCTTGAAGCCGGCGCCCCGCGCAATGGTCGCGAACGACAACGAATCCGCGCTGCCGAGGATCTGTCCGCCGGACGAGGCATAAGAGCCGTTCTGGAACAGGACGATCCGCAAATTCGCCGGTGCCACCGCGGCGATGGTGGCGAGCACCTGCAAATTCATGAGCAGATCGCCGTCGCCGGCGAGGAACGCGACGCGGCGGTCGGGTCGCGCCAAGGCCAGCCCGAGTGCGACGGAAGCCCACAGGCCCATCGGGTCGGACGCGAAATAAGTCGGTCCGACGGGACCGACCTGCTTGTAGGCGGCTTCAACCGAGCCGAGGCCGCAGACGACGATGTCCTTCGGCGTGAGTTTCTGTTTGATGAGGCCGGCACACGTCACGCGGTCCATGATCAGCCCTCCTTTTTCGCCACGAGGGCATTTCGCCGCAGCAGCAGCGTCAGCGGCAATCGGCTGAGGAATGCCTGCCGCGCACCCTGTTCGACCAGATGCAACTGCTCGGGACCGTCGATGACGTAGTGGGGAAGGCCCGCGGCCCTCAGCACCGGTTCGGTCAGCCGGCCCTTGTACATCTGGTAGTAGTAGCCGTCGTCGAATGCACCGCGCTGCGCGGCGATCACCAGAAACGGAATCTGATGATGAAAGGCCATGCCGCCCAGTGCGTTGATCGCCAACAGAATGCCGGCGTTCTGGCAGATCAGCGCGGCCTTGCGTCCGCCGAGAAATGCACCGGCGCAAAGGCCGACGCCATCATCCTCGCGCGCGAGTTTCACATGGGTGATCGCCGGATCGGCGTCGCATTGGTCGATCAGATCGCCAAGCCATTGATCGGGCAGGCTGGCGACCAGATCGATCCCGGCGCGTTTTAATCCGGCCACGATCAGATCGGCCGGTGTTTCACCACGCGACATCCGCACCTCTCCTCGTTGTTGCTGCGCAATAAGCGAAAGAGCAATAAGCGATTGTGAAATAGAACCGGTCGGACCACTCTTGGACAGAGCTTACCAGCTTTACGCCATCTGTCATTGGCCCATTCGCCAGACTCCGGTTGACGGGATTTTTTACGCATGAGAGGATCGCAACTGGTTAGACCAGTTGATCCGACACGACTCTGCAAGGGTGGTATGATGTCGAGACCGCGCATCGCGCACTTTTCCGGGCCTAACGCGACAATCCAGAACAGCCCGCCGCTCGTCACCAGCAACAAGGCGCGCGCGAAGTACGGTTTGCCGCTCAAGCATAATGATGACGGCTCCGAGCAGCGCTTCGACGTTTTGCGCGCGCAGCGCATCGCCGCGCCGGTGACCGTCTATGTGGAGCAGTTCAGCGCGCATCCGATGGAAAAGGATGCGTCCGAGCTTTACGCGCCGCCGGACGGTTACGTCGACAAGAACGGCAAATTCCACAAGGAGCGCCAGAACCCGGACGACAAACCGGTGTTCGAGGTGCAGCTGACGCCGGAAGACGGCGTGTTTCCGCTGCCTTACATGGCGCGGCAGGCCGATGGCCGTCCGTGGGAAGAGGAATGCGCCGAACCGCTCGCGCCGGTCGAGCGCGCGCGCCAGGCGTTCTATCCGGACGGCTCGCGGCCGTTCGAGGAAATCGATCGTCTCGGCGTCAGCGAGAAAGGACTCGGCAATCTGATCTCGTCGCGCGCCGAGATCGATTTCTATCGCGTCGTGCCGCCGGCCGGGTACACCAAGGGTCTGCCGGCCGCCGAGCGCAAGGATGTCGGCGATGGAGATATCGCGCCGGAAAAGCGCGGCTACGACTTCTTCCCCTACAAGCCGTATCACATCGGCGCGGTGCCGCCGCGTCCGGCGCTCGCGCGCATCGTCAACACGGTGCAGCGCGTGCTCGACAGCGGCAAATATATCGGCGCGGTCTGGACGCAAGGTTCGCCGCGCATCGAGGAGACGATCTACTGGTTCAATCTGCTGCTCGACACCACGCTGCCGATCGCCGGCAACGCGGCGCAGCGGCCGCACGGCCAGATCAGCAACGACGGGCCGAAGAACATCGTCGACTCGGTCGATTACATCGAATCGCGCATCTGGGATGACGGCAGCGGCAAGAACCGCGCCGGCATGGTGCTGATCCAGGAACAGCAGATCTTTGCGGCACGCGACGTGCAGAAGGCCGACGCGCGGCCGGGCGGCTATGTCGCGACCGGCGGTCACGGCGGCATCATCGGGTCGGCCGGCCATGACGGCGATCCGGTGCTGACTTATCTGCCGGTGGCGAAGCACACCTATCTGTCGGACGTGAACATCTCCCGGCTGCCAGCCAAGGTGCCGGGCGTGCAGAAGTCCGGCGGCGCGATCAGGCAGACCGAGGTGCCGATCAAGAAGGGCGACAAGGAACTGCTCGACAGCGCGATCCCGAAGGTCACCATCGTCAAGGATGGCAGCTACACCGCCGACGATTTCGCCGAGGATCCGGCGCGCGAGGTCGATCTCATCGCGCAGATTGAGGACAATCTCACCCACAATCCGCTCGCCGGTTTCGTGGTCGAAGGCCTGTCGCCCTACGGCATGATGACCTCCACGGCGCGCAACAAAATGATGCTCAAGGCGGTGCATTGCGGCATGCCGGTGGTGCGCGTCGGCCGCGGCAACAACGAGGGCTTCACGCCGGTGCGCGACCGCTTCATCGGCGGCCGCAACCTCACCTCGACCAAGGCGCGGCTGCTGCTGATGGCATGCCTGATGCGGTTTGGCGCGCTGCCGCCGGCGGCCGATCCCGACAAGCCGACCGAGGCCGAGCTGAACGCGATCCGCAAGAAACTCGCCGACTATCAAAAAGTCTTCGATACGCACTAATTAAACGGGACGAAAAGCGGCGATGGGCCACAAGACACTGTTCCTGACGAATCGCGGCGAGGTGCATCAGGGCGTGGCGCTCGAAGCAGCGCCACCCGAGCTCGACGTCATCATGCGCCGCGCGCCGAGCAAGGACGAGGTGCTGGCCCTTATGCCGGATTGCGAATTCCTGATCAGCGAGCGGACCGGCGTGATCGACGCCGATCTCATCGCCGCGGGCAAGAAGCTGCGGCTGATCCAGCGGCTCGGGTCGCAGACCTGGGATATCGATCTCGCCGCCGCGAAGAAGGCTGGGATTCCCGTTTCGGCGATCCCGGTGCGCACCTGCGTGCTGGTGGCCGAGCACATGCTGATGCAGATGCTCGGCCTCGGCAAACATATCCGCGAACTGGTCGATATCACCGACAAGGCCGGCGACTGGGGCATGCCGCCCAGGCGCTGCAACGAGAACTATTTCGCGTTCAACTGGTCGAAGCGGAAAAAGGTCGACGGGCTTTATCAAAGCACGGTCGGCATCCTCGGCTTCGGCGAGATCGGCACCGAGCTGGCGCGCCGGCTCAAGGGCTTCGGCTGCGAGGTGCTCTATGCCAAGCGGCGGCCGCTGCCGCGCGCGGTGGAGGAGGACCTCGGCCTCACGCATGTCTCGCGCGATGAACTGGCGCGGCGCAGCGACTATATCGGCTGCCTGCTGCCGAACCTGCCGGAAAACAATCAGACCATCGGCCGCGACTTCTTCTCACAGATGAAGCGCGGCGCTTATTTCGCCCATTGCGGCGCGCCGGGCGTCGTCATCGAGGACGACATGCTGCGCGCGCTGGCCGAGGGCCAGCTCGGCGGCGGTGCGATCGACTGCTACACCTACGAGCCGTTGCGCCCCGACGACCCCATGGTGCCGGTGGCGCGGGTGCCGTCGAACAATCTGATCCTGACGCCGCATGTCGCCGCCGGCACGGTCGCCGTCAGCCGCGAGGAGCGCGTGCCGGATTTCGCGAATATCGTGCGGGTGCTCAAGGGCGAGACGGTCAGCCATCGCCTGGTGTGAAGCGTGTCACGCCCGCCGATGGCGGGCAGGGTTAAGCGGAAAAGAGTAACGAATGGTCGCGACGGCACGAAAGAAGCGGCGGGCGTCCGAACCGCAGGATTATCCGGCAGCGGCCGCCGGAACGCTTCGGCGCGACAATGCGGTCGCGCATATCCGCAAGCTGATCGTCAGCATGAAGCTCGGCGTCGGCGACCGTCTGCCGGGCGAGCGCCAGCTTGCCATCAAGTTCAATCTCAGCCGTGGTACCGTGCGCGAGGCGCTGCAGTTCCTCGCCGCGCTGAATCTGGTGGAAATCCGTCATGGCGGCGGCTGCTTCCTGCGCGCGTCGTCCGGCGAGAACAAGGAAGTGCGCGCGGAGTGGCGCGACTGGGTGGCGCGCCACCGCGGCCGCGTCCTCGAAACGCTGGAGGTCCGCCTCGGCTGCGAGACGTTCGCGGCGCGGCTCGCGGCACGGCGCGCCGGTCCGAACGATCTGGAGAAGCTGCTGGAGGCGCTGCGCGTGATGAAAGCGGCGGCCGAGGCGCGTGATGTGCCGGCCTTCGTGCAGAGCGACGTGGATTTCCATGGCGCGTTGCTGCTCGCGACCGGCAACAAGGCGCTGCAGGATCTGGTCGGCGCGCTCGGCAAGGAACTGATCCCGGAACGCGCCGCCACTCTCGACATCGTCGGCCGCCTGCCGCGCAGCTTTGCCGAGCATACGGCGATCTATGACGCGATCCGGCAGGGCGACTCGCGCGCCGCCGAACTCGCCATGCATCGCCATCTCGAAGGCGTGCGCCGCGACGTGTTCGAGCATCTGCTCGGCGATGCCGCCATCGACCCCAAATCGCACGTGTCCGACGAACCGCCACCCGTTGCGGAGCAACCATGAACAAGATCGTCAAGAATCCGGTGCCGGCCTCGATCGCCGATTACGGCCTGCGGCTCGATCCGAAGACCTTCGAGATTCTGCGGCACCGGCTCTGGTACATCAACGACGAGGGCGCGCGCACCATCAGCCGCCTATCGGGCTCGCCGGTCGCGACCGAGGTGTTCGACATGAACACCGGCCTGATGACCACGGAAGGCGATCTCGTCTACATCGACACCTTCATCTGCGCGCAGGCGACCACGCTGACGCCGTTCGTGAAGACGCTGATCGCCGAATATTCCGACAATCCGGGCATCGGCGTGAACGACACGTTCCTCACCAACGACCCGTATGTCTCGGTGGCGCACCAGACCTGCGTCATGGTCGCCGGCCCGGTGCACTGGAAGGGCAAGCTCGCCGGCTGGACCGGCGCGTCGCTGCACGTCATCGACGTCGGCGGCTCCACCGCCGGTCAGGCGCAGATCAATGCCGACAGCATCTTCGCCGAGCAACCGCTGATCTCGCCGGTCAAGCTGGTCGAGAACGGCAAATTCCGCCGCGACATCGAGCGTGTCTATCTGCGCAATTCGCGCCTGCCACATCTGCTGGCGCTCGATCTGCGCGCCAAGGTCGCGGCCTCGCAGGTGGTGCGCAACCGGCTGGTCGAAACCTTCAACGAGTTCGGCTTCGACACCGTGCAGGCGGCGATGGCCGACGTCATCGATTACACGGAAAAGCGCATCCGCGCCCGTCTGCGCGAACTGCCGGATGGTGTGTGGAGGCATCGCGGTTATATCGAATGGGGCGACCGCATCTTCCGCTGCTGCCTGACCATGACGAAGAAGGGCGAGAACCTCGTCTTCGACTTCAGCGAGACCGACGACCAAGCCCCGGCGATCATCAACTGCACGATCCACGGCCTGATCGGCGCGGTGCTCGCCTCGATCATGGTCTATCTGTGCTGGGACATTCCGTGGTCGCCGGCCGGCGTCCGCCGCGTCATCGAGGTGAAGTCGCGCAAGGGTAGCGTGTTCGATGCCGCCTGGCCGGCCGGTGTGTCGAAGTCGACCACCACGGCGATCTGGGAGGCGCGCAATCTCGCCTCGATCACCATCGCCAAGATGCTCGGCGCGTCGGCGGGGCACCGCGATCGCGCCATGGCCGGCTGGCAGGGCGTCAAGGCGCTGGAGGAATTGTTCGGCCGCGATGAGGCGGGCGAGCCGTTCGGCGGTCCGCTGCTCGACGGCATGGCCGGCGGAACCGGCGCGCTCTGCTGCGCAGACGGCATCGACACCGGCGGCCACACCAGCTCGGTGCGCGCCACCATCGCCAATGTCGAGAGCTACGAATTCCGCTATCCGATCCTGTATCTCTATCGCCGTCAGACGCGGGACTCCGGCGGGGCGGGCATGTTCCGCGGCGGCGCCGGCGTCAGCATGATGTATGTGCCGAACGGCGTCGACGAGATCCCGACCAAGGTGCTGCACACTTTCGGCGTCGAGCAGCCGGAATCGCCCGGCATGTTCGGCGGCCATCCGTCCTGCACCAACCAGTTTGCGATCATGCGCAACAGCGACGTGCTCAAGCGCTTCGCCTCCGGCGAGATGCCGGGCGAGATCGAGGAGCTGAACGGCGATCTCGAGGTTTATCCCGGCTACAAGGCCACCTCGATGACGCGCAGCGACGTCTATCGCACGGTCTCGCAGGGCGGTGGCGGTTACGGCGATCCGATCGACCGCGATCCGCATCGCGTGGCGGACGACGTCACCAACGGTCTCGTCTCGCGCGAATGGGCGCGCCGCTCCTATGGCGTGATCCTTAACGACGACGGTGCGGTCGATCAGGCCGAGACCGCGCGCGCGCGCGACACCATCCGCGCCGAACGCCGCCGCGCCTCCGGCGCGAAGGAGCCGGCCAACGTCAAGCCGTGGAAGCCCGCGGCCACCGATGCGGTGCGTGTGTCGGAAACAGTCTACGCCGAACGTACCTCCGGCAAGCTGCAACTGCGCTGCCGGTGCGGCTGCGTGCTCGGCCCGGCCGACCAGTCGCCGAAGATGTATGCGGCGATGGCAAAGCTGCCGGTGCAGACTATCGGCCCCGAGGTCAATCCGCACGAGATCAACGGCGCACGCTTCGAGTTGCGCGAGTTCTACTGCCCCTCCTGCATGACGCGGCTGGAGGTGGAGATCGCGCGGCCGGACGATCCGGTGCTGGATGATTCCTGCGTGTCGGCCGACTGGCTGGCGAAGCAGGCTTAAGCGGCAGACGAGTAACAGGCTGATACGGCAAGGGCAGGAAAGGTCGTCGATGAGCTACATTATCGCGGTCGACAGCGGTGGCACCTTCGCAGACTGTGTCGCATTCGACGGCAACGGAACGGTCACGCGCGCCAAGGCGCCATCGACGCCGCCCAACTTCGATCAGGGCGTGCTCGATTCCGTCACCGAGGTAGCCAAGCGCATCGGCCGCCCGCTCAAGGACGTGCTCGGCGAAACCATCCTGTTCGCGCACGGCACCACCGTCGCGACCAATGTGCTGATCACCCGCACGGGCGCCAGGACCGCGCTGGTCACGACCAAGGGCCACGAAGACGTCATGCTGATCGGCCGCACCGCGCAGAAGGTTGCGGGCCTGACCGAGACCGAGATCATCAATGTCGCGCGGCTGAGCAAGGCCAATCCGCTGGTGCCGCGTCCGCGCATCCATGGCGTCGACGAGCGTGTCGATCGCGGCGGCCGCGTCGTCGTGCCGCTCGATCTCGAACGCGCCAAGCCGATCCTGCAGAAGCTCAAGGACGAGGGCGTGGAGTCGGTGGCGATCAGCTTCCTCTGGTCGTTCCTCAACACGGCGCATGAGAAGGCAGTCAAGGAATGGATCGAGCGGGAAATCCCCGGCATGATCGTCTCGGCGTCGCATGAGCTGGCGCCGCTGATCCGCGAATACGAGCGCACCGCGACCACGGTGATGAACGCCTATCTCACGCCGGCGGTGGCGCGCTATCTCAACATGATGCGGCAGAAGCTGATCGACGCCGGGCTGAAAGGCCCGGTGGCGGTGATGCACTCGTCCGGGGGCTTGAGCTCGGTCGAGGAGGCGAGCAGCCGCGGCGCGGCGCTGCTGGTGTCCGGTCCGGCCGGCGGCGCGCTCGGCGCCCAGTCGCTCGGCGAGAAACTCGGCATCGATAAAATCCTCACCGCCGACGTCGGCGGCACCAGTTTCGACGTCGGCATCCTGATCGACGGCAAGCCCGGCTATTCCGACGGCCCGATCATCGACAAATATCCGCTCGCGTTGCCGGT
>JAEWJH010000009.1 GCA_023386635.1 Pseudomonadota bacterium | reverse complement strand
GGCGGCGGCGGTGTTGGCGAGCAGCGCGTCACCCGAGGTGTGCCAGCCGACTCCGGCGAAGGTGAGGGTGCCGACGGTGAGCGTGGTGTCCTCGTCGACCTGCTCGGCGGGTGGTCCGCTGGCGGCTGGGTGTTCGTGGTCCTGGTGCTCGTGGCGCCGGTAGGCGATGCGGGTGTCGCGTAGGAGCCGGAAGGTGACGGAGTAGCGGCGGGCTTTGGTGAGGAAGTGGCCGCCGTAGCCGAGCATGTGCGCCCATCGGCGCAGCCGGGCGTAAGGGTTGGCCGTCGTCGGTTTCGCCGGTTCGGTGTCAAGGCTGGCTTGACGCTCGGCGACGCAGACGGGGCAGGCGGGGTATCGGGTGTGGGTGCCGCAGTCGGGGCATTCCCAGCGGGCGACGAAGCCGGGCCGGGGTCGGGGTTCCCGGGGCCGGTCGGCTAGTGGGGCCGGTGTGTGGAGCGGTCGGCCGATGCGCCAGCAGGCGTCGATGAGGCGGGCGGTGTGGTCGCCGTCGGGGTCGGCGTAGTCCCCGATCGTGTCGGCGGTCAGTCGGGTGGAGGTGTGCCCGGTGGCCTCGGTGCTTTTGGTGGCGTACTTGGCAAGGTAGCCCGCGACCATGCCATCGGTGACCTCCCCGGAGCCGTCGGTGGCGATGGGTTCCAGGTCGACCTGTTCGCCCCAGCCGATCGGCCAGCTCTCCGGTCGGTCGGGGTGGCTGGGGGTGTGGAAGGTGATCTGGCGGGCGGCGTGGCGGAGCGCGTCGATGAGGTCGTCGACGGTGAACCCGGCCGGTGGGGGCACGACGTTGTCGGGGTCGGTGGGGTCGATGCCGTCGAGGCGGGCGATGGCGTGGAAGTGCACCGCTCCCCGGGCTTGCAGTTCGGCGACCTTTCCGGGGGACAGCCGCACGGGGGAGACTTTGCGGGTCTTGCCGGAGGCGGTGACCACCTCGACGCGGGGGATGCCGCGGCGTTGGGCGAGTTTCGCGAGCCAGCGTTCGGCGGCTTGTTTGGTGCGGTGCCAGAGTTCGCCGGAGAAGATGTTCCAGACGACCTGGTGGTCGTGGTCGTAGCAGTCCAGGCACAGCGGATGCCCGAGTATGGTGTCGCCGGTTTCGTGGCGTGCCCAGCAGACGGCGGGTCGGCCGTGGGGGCACTGGCCGGTGTCGCGGCGGGCGTGGCAGGGTTCGGCGCGGCAGTCGCAGCGGCGTCGGTTGCGGCAGGTGTGCCGCTTCACCTTCCGGGCGTGGACGGTGCCGAACGACGGCGCGGTGAAGGTGGCGAACACCGCCGGATGTGATGCCACCGATTCGGGGACGCCTTTGCCGCCGACGAGGCCCGCGCGGAGGAGTTGGAAGGCGTCGCGTTGGTAGGTCTGGGCGCAGGCGGGGCAGACCGTGGCGCGTCGGTTGCCGCAGGCGGTGTAGATCGCGGCGTCGGGCATCGCGTCGGTGTGCCGGGTGTCGAGGACGCGGCCGGTCGAGGCGTCGACGGTGAGGATTTGTCCGGCGAGGCGGATGGGGCGGGTGCAGCCGGCGGCGGCGCGGACGTGTTCTAGCCAGCCGTAGTAGTCGGGTCGGGTGGCGCGTTCGAACGCGGCCCCGGCAGCGGTGTAGCCGTAGACGGGTGGGACATCGGCGTTCGAGCCCACCCCCCGGGCCGAGGCGCGGGGGGTGAGGTCCAGCGTCGAGGCCATCAACCGGCCACCCCAGGAGTTGGGTGCAGGTTGGTGATGGTGCGTTCGATGACGATGACCCGGCAGGCGCCGCACTGGCGCTTGGCCGGCTCGTGCCGGCCGCAGCGGATCTGCGTGACGGTGTCGCCGCAGCGGATGGTGACCGGGTTGCGGCAGGGTCCGCCGTGGATGACGTCGATGACGGTCCGGCGGATGTCGTAGGGGTGGGGCTCCGGCTCGGCCGGGCAGGTGTGCAGGAGCTGCACGACGTCGACGGTGTGGATGCTCATCGGGCACCACCGCCGATGGTGGCCAGGAGTTGTCCGGCGACGGGTGGGGTGACGTCGAGGCGGTCGGCCAGCTCGGCCGGGGTGATGGGTTGGCCGGTGGCCTGTTCGTGCTGCACGGCGGCGAAACGCGCCATCGGCAGCAGATGAGAAGGGACAGGGACGTCGACCGGCTCGGCCGGTGCGGCGACGGACTCCGGCGCGACGGCCGGGCTGATGGCGGCCGGTGGTACCGGCTCGGTGGTGACCTGCTCGGCCACCTGGACGCGGATAGGTTCGGCCGGCGCAGCCGGCGCAGTGCTGTTCTGCCCCGTCGGAGCGGGGGCGAGGACGAGTTTCACCAGGGCCATGAACGCCAGGGCCGGAACGGCAGACAGCAGCCAGCCGGAGATGCCGGGTTTGGCGACCGCGAGTTGTGCGGCGAGGGAGAGGCTGGCGGCGGCGATGAGCAGGAACAGCGGGTAGCCGATGGGTGCGCCGGTGCGGCGGCGTCGGCGGATGGTCAGCAGGCAGGCGATGGGGACCAGTTCGGAGATGACGGCGTTGGCCCAGCCGAACCACGCCCCGGTCCCGGCGGGGCTGTTGGCGAGGGTCCAGTCTTTGACGTGGGTGAAGGAGGCGGCACCGGCGAAACCGGCGACCGCGATGAGGATGAGCACCAGGACCAGGCCCTCGATACGGCCGCCCTGGTTCGTGGTGGTGGTCATCAGTGGCCTCCGTGGCAGTCGAGGCAGCAGCCGTAGCGGCGGGGGATGTAGTAGGGCTTGGTCTGGCCGCAGTCGCGGCAGGTGCGGCGGGCGAGCAGGGCTTTGGCGATGGCCTCCCGCTGGGCGGGGGTGGCGATGCGCTTCGGTTTGGCCCAGTCGAGGCGGTAGAGGTAGGCGACGCGCTTACCGCGACGCCAGAGGATCTGCGCGACCGCGTGATGTCCTCCGGGGCGGAG
>JAEWJH010000097.1 GCA_023386635.1 Pseudomonadota bacterium | reverse complement strand
CCCGGTCCCCAGCGCTCGCCGTCGATGGCGAGGCGAACGAGGTCGCGGCCGCGGATGCGGATCGCCGGGTCCTGGCCGCGCTGCTGCGGGATGTAGCCGATGCGCCGGTCGCCGCGGCGCACGGGCTCCCCCGCGAGGCGGATCTCACCGGCGGCGAGCGGATGCTGTCCGAGCACGGCCTTCAGCAGGCTCGTCTTGCCGGAGCCGTTGGCGCCGAGCACGGCGATGAACTCCCCCGGCGCGACATCGAGCTCGAGCCCCGACCACAGCGTGCGCCCGCCGAGCCGCAGCTCCGCATCCCGCACGCTCAGCACCGGTTCAATCACCGCGCCATGCTACCTGAGAACCGTTCTCACCCGCTGCCGGCGCTGTTGTGCAGGAGTTCTGCTGTTGTGCAGGAGTTTGCGAGGCACGCGGACTCGAGAAAGCCGGATTTCCAGGGACGTCTGCGCCGGGTCCTGCACAACAGCAGCAGAGTTCCTGCACAACAGCGAGCCGCGGGGCGGATTCGGCTACTCGACTGCGACGACGGTGTCGTAGAGGCCGTAGCGGCGCAGGCCCTCGTGCGATTCGATGCCTGTGTACGAGAGCGACGCGTCTTCGTTGCGGCGGAAGGCGAAGACGGCCTGGTTCATGTGCGCCGAGTTGAAGACCCCGAGCGACACCAGCAGCTCGAAGTCGTCGACCGAGAGCCCGGTCACCGCCTTGAACAGTTCGGGCTCGATCTTGGTGATGACGTCGCGGAGGGTGTGCTCTCGGTAGTCGGTGAGGTACATGAACGCGGGGATCCGGGTGGCGAACTTGATCAGCTTCTCCTGGATCTGCTTCCGCTTGGACTTGTACTCCTTCTCCTCGTCGCTGAGCTGCTTCTTCTCCGGCCCCGAGAGCGTCTCGCCCTTCTCTTTCTTGGTGTCGCGCACCGCCTCCGATTTGTTGACGACGGTCTCGAACACCGACGAGCCGAGGGCGCGGAAGCCTTCGATGTTCATCACCGCATCCATCGCCGCCTGCGACGACATGATCTTCCGCAGCGTCTCGTTGTCGACGTTGACAAGCACCGCCGACTCCCACTTGCGCGCCAGCAGCGTCGCCGAGGTGCCGGCCATGGCGATGTCGAGGATGCCGCCCGCGTCCACCTGCGTCATGTGCGATCCGTCGTAGGCGAGCACCGGCAGGAACCGCACGAGCTCCTCGACGGCACGCTCGGGGTTCTGCGTTTCCGGCGAGAGCCCGGCGCCGTACTCGGCGATCTGCCGCAGGGCGCGGGTGGGCGCGAAGTCGAAAACGAAGCAGACCGGCTTCAGGATCTCCTCCCGTCTCGGGTCGTCGCCGTCGGGATTACGGATGGTCCACGGTGACTGCACCCGGAAGGCCGCCTGAAAGTACGTCTCGGGCGCCTTGAGGTTGCGGAGCATGAGGATCGACGACCACTGCGGAACCGTCACCCCGGTAGTGAGCTTGCCGACCGTGAGCGTGATCGTCTTGGTGTCGCGCCCGTTGCCGATCGCCGCGCGCACCGGCGGCAGCGCGTCGAGCCCCACGCCGACGCCCGGCGCGGAGACGTTGACAACGGTGTAGTCGTGCCACCACGCATTCTGCGGTTTGGCGAGCAACTTCGCCATCGCAGCGCAGGATGCGGTGCGCGGCAGCATCCAGATCGAGTGCTGCAGGTAGGGCAGCAGCCGCGTGTCGGAGTAGGGGAACGGCGGCCGACTGCCGGTCTTCAGCGCATCGATCTGGGTGGGCAGGTAGTCGCCCCGGATGATGTCGAGCCACTTCTGCACCTCGTCCGGATGCACGAACTCGGCATCCGCCCCGGCGCCCTTCGCCTCGAAGAAGGCGTTGAGGTCGAACTCGTCGAACTCGCCCTGGCTGGCGATCGAGGTGAGCTCGTCGGGCATCTGGTAGGTGAAGAGACGCATCTCGGGCAGAGCCGCGTAGGGGTTCGCCGCGCCGGGATGCCGCTCCGCGAACGCGGCCTTCGCACGCTGCTCGT
Source organism: Pseudomonadota bacterium (assembly GCA_023386635.1). Taxonomy (GTDB): domain Bacteria; phylum Pseudomonadota; class Alphaproteobacteria; order Rhizobiales; family Xanthobacteraceae; genus Pseudolabrys. The sequence continues at coordinate 1,809 of JAEWJH010000097.1, read as the reverse complement.
CGGTGTAGGTCCAGTTGAAGATCTGCTCCTCGATGAACCGTCCCGTGGCGAGCGCCTTGAACGGCGTGCCCGAGAGGTAGAGGTACGCGCGCGCCTGGATCGGCACGAAGTCTTCGTCGCTGCCGAACTCCTCCAGCTCCTCGGCGAAGGTCTCGAGCGCCGCGCCGAACTCCTGCTCGGTCTCCTTCTTGCGGGCGGTGTCGTCCTCGCCCTCGAACAGCTCCTTCGCGGTGTCGCGCCAGGCGCCGAAATGGTACTCGTCGAAGACGACGAGATCCCAGCCGAGCTCGCTGAGCCACTGGTTGCGCGGCTTGAAGTTGCCGGCCGCGTCGCGGCCCATGAGGTCTTGGAACGAGCCGAAGTAGACGAGCGGACGCGCCGGGTCGGCATCCGCGGGATCCCCGCCGTTCGCCCGCGACAGGTAGGTCCAGCCGTCGAAGTCGACGTGCGACTCGAGATCCTTCTGCCAGGCGTCCTCGACGGCCGGCTTGAAGGTGACGACGAGCACCCGCTTCGCCTCGAGTCGCTTGGCGAGCTGGTACGCGGTGAAGGTCTTGCCGAAGCGCATCTTGGCGTTCCAGAGGAACTCGGGCACTGCATCCGAGTCCCTCGACCAGATGTCCTGGAAATAGGCGTAGGTCTTGTCGACCGCCGCCCGCTGCTCATCGCGCATCCGGAAGGTGTCCGAGTGAGTACCGCTGTAGCGTTTGCCCGCGCGCAGCTCCTCGATCACGGTGCGCACATCCGCCGCCGTGCAGCGCATCCACTCACGGCTCGACTCGAAAACGACGTTCTCGAACCCCTTCTGAATAAGCCGCGCCCGCACCTCCGAGTCGCTGAAGGTGGAGCCGTCGGGACGCTCGGCGAGTTCGTCGACCTCGAGCCGGTACTCGACCCGCGCCTGCCCCTGCGACTCCCGGATGCGCGCGTTGGTATCGCGCGTCGTCTGCCCCACCTTGAGGCACCCGCGCCAGCGGTCCGCCACCTCGTCGCTCGACCATCCGTAGATGCGCAGCCGCGACTCGGACTTGAGGGCGAACAGCTCCGCGTCAGTCTTCGGCATCGGTGCCGTCCGCCCATCCCACCGGCTTGATCTGGGAGGCGATGAACTGCTGCTCCTCGATCGAGATGTCGTACTTCGCGTAGAGCTGCTCGTCGGTCCAGAGACGATCCCAGCTCTGTTGCGGAACCCAGGTATAGGTGGACTTGGTGGCGTCCTGGGTTATCTTGCGGAGGGAGATCAGGAACCGGCCGAACCGGCCGGCCAGGTATGACTGGACACTCAGCGCTTCCTCCTCCGTGTCGAGGACGAAGAACAGGAAGGTCTGCGTGCAGACCGAGGGGGATCCTGCGATCACCGGCTTTCCCAGCACGTAGTCCGGCACGACCCCGCCGCCCGAGCCCGCCTTGGGCACCATGACCTTCCAGGTGTCGATGAGGCCCGGGCTCTTCTTCACCTCCTCGCGGGCGATAAAGCCGACTGCACGCTTGGAGGCGCGCACGTAGTGGAGAGGGACGTCGCCTGGCCGCTCGTCCTCGTGGAAGCCGTCGAAGTTCGAGGTCCAGCCGAACTCCTTGTCGGCCGAGAGGATCGACGTGATCGACGGCTCTCGCGCCGCCAGAACCTTCCGGAGAATCGAGACAGAACGCGCGTCCCGGACGAAGACGTCGTACTCGCCGAGATCGCGGGCGATCGGGCCGACCGTCTCCTTGTCGCGGACCGTCGTCACCTCGCAGTCGCCGTCGTACGACGCGTCGCGGAGGAAGTACCCGACCCCGCCCTTGATCTCTACCCCGGAGAACACGTCC